>CAZBDL010000090.1:0-9864 GCA_964490525.1 uncultured Victivallales bacterium
GACGAGACGCATCCGATCGTGCCGGTGATGCTGGGCGATCCCCGGCTGGCCACGGCGATGGCGGCCCGCCTCGCCGCCCAGGGCATCCATGTCATTGCCTTCTCGCATCCGGTCGTCCCGCGCGGCACCGACCGCATCCGCGTGCAGGTTTCCGCCGCTCACTCGACCATCGACATCGACCGGGCGGTCGCGGCCTTCGCCGCCGCGCGCCAGGAGACCGCCCCATGAGCCGCCTGCCGAAGACCATGAAGGCGCTGGTGAAGGCCAAGGCCGAGCCCGGGCTGTGGCTCCAGGAGGTGCCGGTGCCGGTGCCCGGCATCAACGACGTCCTCATCCGCATCCACCAGACGGCGATCTGCGGCACGGACATCCACATCTGGCACTGGAACGACTGGGCCCGCAAGACGATTCCCGTGCCGATGGTGGTCGGGCACGAGTTTGTGGGCACGGTCGCGGCCTTCGGCGAAAACGTCCACGACCTGGCGGTGGGGGACCTGGTCTCGGGCGAGGGGCACATTGTCTGCGGGCGTTGCCGGAACTGCCTGGCGGGGCGGCGCCACCTGTGCAAGGACACCACCGGAGTGGGGGTGAACCGCCCGGGCGCCTTCGCCGAGTACCTGTGCATCCCGGTGACCAACGTCTGGCACGCCGATCCGGGCCTGCCGCAGGAGCTGTTGGCGATCTTCGACCCCTTCGGCAACGCCACCCATTCCGCGCTGAGCTTTCCGGTGCTGGGGGAGGACGTGCTGATCACCGGGGCGGGGCCGATCGGGCTGATGGCGACGGCGATCGTGCGCCATGCGGGGGCGCGCCATGTCGTGGTCACGGACGCCAATCCCTACCGGCTGGCCCTGGCCGAGCGGATGGGGGCGACGGTGGCGCTGGACATCCGTTCGGGGCGCAGCCTGGCGGCGGTCCAGGCGGAGCTGGGCATGAGGGAGGGGTTCGACGTCGGCCTGGAGATGAGCGGCAGCGGCGAGGCGTTCCGCGACCTGATCGGCAACCTCTGCCACGGCGGGCGGGTGGCGCTGCTCGGCATCCCCCCGGGCGACCTGGCGGTCGACTGGCACAAGGTCATCTTCAACATGCTGACCATCAAGGGGATCTACGGGCGGGAGATGTACGAGACCTGGTACCTCATGCAGAGCATGCTGCAGAGCGGCCTCGACATTTCCCCGGTGATCACCCATCGCTTCCGCGTCGACGACTTTGCCGAGGCCTTCGCCGTGATGGGCTCGGGCAACGCCGGCAAGGTCATCCTCGCCTGGGACTGAGGCCGCAGGAGACGTCATGGCAGGCTGGCACGGCGACAGGCGCTGGGGGCGACTGCTCGACGAGCTGCTGTTTCCTTCGCGCAAGGAGGGCATGGGGCCGCGCACCCTGGCCTATCTGCGCCTGGTGCTGGCGGACAAGCGGGGGAGCGTGGTGCTGGCGACCTTTCCGCGTTCGGGGCAGCACTGGACGGCGGATGTGCTGGGATACGCGCTGGTCAAGCGCCATCGTGGCCCCGATTTCCGGCTCGCGCCGGGGCCGGGGTCGTTCCGTGAGCGGCTGGCGGATCCGGTGCGGCTGGTGTGTCCGGCGGACTCGCGGTCGCGGCACGAGCCACGCCTGCGGGACGTCCTGCCGGGGGTGGCGCTCGACTGGCTGTTCCATACCCACAAGCCATGGGGGGAATCGGCCTTGTGGGGGTTGGATGCGGCGCGGCATGTCCTGGTGACCCGGAACTTGCCTACGGCGCTGTATTCGTTATACCTGAACCGGCAGCGGCTGGAGGAACATGCCGACTTCGGGGCGTTTCTGAGGCGCAGCCCATACCTTTCCCTGGCCATCTGCTTCTACAATTCCTGGCATGCCTATGCCCGGCGGCATCCGGGGCGTCACCGGATCTTCCGGTATGAAGACCTGCGGCGAAGCCCGGAGAGTGGATTTTCGGCCATGTACGAGTGGATTTTCGCCGAATCCGCACCGGTCGACCTGATTCGCGAAGCCCTGGCGGAATTCTCGCTGGAGCGGATGCGCGAGGGGGATCGCCAACGGGATCCGGATCCATATCGTCCCGGCCACCATCATGGCGCGGAAAGCTACCATGGGGAAATGGCGGCGGCAGACTGGGAACACCTCCAGGGGCGGCTGGACCAGGACTTGGCCTGCGACTGGGAGGGGCTGCGCGGCTAGGTGGTCATGGCATCGGGCGCCGCTCGACCAGCATGTCCCCGAGGATCAGCAGATCGACCTCCGGGGTGGACAGGAAGAGGCGCAGGGCTTCGGCCGCCCCGGTGGCCATCGGCTCGCCATGGCGATTCAAGGAGGTGTTGAGCAGGGCGGGAATCCCCGTATGCCGGGCAAACGCCGCCAAGAGGGCATGAAGCCCCGGAGCGAGGCTGGCCTCGACCAGCTGGGCGCGGGCGGTGCCGTCGGCAGGATGCAAGGCGGCAACGAGGTCAACCTGCCGCTCGGTGCGCACCGGGAACGCGAACATCATGTAGGGTGAACCACCCTCCTCCAAGGCTGCCGGGAGGTGAAGCAGCTCACGCGCCCGTTCGCGGAGGACGGCGGGGGCAAAGGGCATCCAAAAGTCACGTCGCTTGATGATGCGGTTGATGCACGGGACAACCTCGGGACGATCCGGGGCCGCCAGGATGGAACGGTTGCCCAGGGCTCGGGCCCCGAACTCAAGCCGTCCGGCGCAGCGGGCGACCAGCTTGCCAGCAGCCAAGGCCTGCGCGACGGCATCGGGATTGTCCAAGGGTGTCCATGACAGATGGGCGGCATGTGGCCGCAGCAGGGCCTCGGTCTCGTCCGACGGGGTGCCTGGCCCCAGGAACGGGGAGGAGAAACGGGCGCCCGGCCAGGCGACATCCGGGAGGGCATGTTCCCGCCAGCCCAGGAAGGCGGCGCCGAAGGCGTTGGACTCGTCCCCGCAAGAGGGGAAGCAGGCGATGGTCTCGATCTCGGGCAGTTGGGCCAGGCGCTGATTAACCTTGACATTCTGGAAGAACCCACCGCCGAGCAACACCCGGCGGATGCCGGTCGCCGCGATGCCGGCACGGATCCATTGCAGGGCAAGGTCCTCGCAGAGATCCTGCAGGGCGGCGGCGACGACATCAAAGCGCTCACCGATCAGGGTGGCATGGAGTTCGGCCACATAGGCTTCCTTGTGGCCGCGGGAATTCCGCAGGCGTGCCCAGCGCTGGCCGCTGATCGGCACCAGGGGCTGTCCGGGGAGAAATCCGGCGAAGGCCTGGAGGCGCGCCCGGAGGCGCGCGACAGCCGGACCATGGGCATACGGTGCCAGGCCCATCAGCTTATGCTCGTCCTCATGGGGGCGGAAGCCCAGGAAATGGGTCAGGTGCGCATACAGGCAGGCGAGGGAGAAGGCATCGGCGCTGGCGACCTGGCGCAGTTCTCCGCGTTCGCCGATGAAGACCGTTGCCGTCTCGCCGTCGCCGCCCCCATCAAGGGAGAAGGCGAGATATGGGCTGACCGGATCCGACGCGAGGCCATAATAGGCGGCGGCGGCATGGCAATGGTGGTGGCGATAAGCGGTGACCGGGGCCTCGCATCCGAGCTGGCGGAGGCGGGCGGTAAGTTCGGGGGCAGGGGAAGGCTGGGGACGGGGCGGCGGCCGAAGCCGCTGGCGCAGGTCACGGGCAAACCGCCGCAGGGCGGTGGCGGCTTGACGTCCGGGCGGATCCAGCCATCGGCGGCGGGTTTCCGCCAGAGTCGCCTCGAACTTACCCAAGTCATGCCCCCGCCCCGGGGCAAGGAATGGATTCCTCTCGCCGATGCATATTGCCGCGATCTCCTTCTCTCCCCCCGCCGTGGCCAGGGCTTGGCGCAAGGCCAAGCTTGGCCAGCCGGCAACGTTTTTCGTGCCGGACAGCCGTTCCTCCTGGATGGCCCACATCGGCCGGCCCGAGTCGTCGAGCAGCGCCACCGAGGCATTCAGGCCTTTGTTCACGCCCAGGATGGCCATCTGGCAAGGCTCCGGTTCCGGCGACTCTTTCCATGTTCACGAGCGGGGGATATTGTAGTGCGCCATCGCCAAAAGGGGAAGCCATGTCCATCGCCATTATGCATCGGAGATTACGATGGGCATCCGGCCTTGCCTGCACCGGGGTGGTTTTGCTGGCACTGGGGTTGAACCTGACGCCGGGGATCAGCTTCAGCGAGGATCTAGGGCGACATCTGGTGCTGGGGCGGATCATGCTTGAGACGGGGTCGGTGCCGGGCACAAATCTGCTGACGCACACCTATCCGGAGCATCCGTTCCTCAACCATCACTGGCTTTCGGAAGTGGTCCTGGCGATGGTGCACGGGTGGGTGGGGCTGAACGGGCTGATTCTGCTGAAGGCGGGGCTGATGGCGGGGCTGGTCGGGGTCTGCCTGAGGCTGCGTCCGGCGCGGCGGCATCCGGGTCTTTTCTGGCTGGCAGGGATGCTGGCGGCGATCCTGCTGGCCTATCGTTCGCATCTGCGTCCAGAGCTGGCGACCTATGCGGGGGTGGTCGGCCTGATGGCGATCTTCGCGGGGATCCGGCGCGGGCACCTGGCTTGCCGCTGGCTGCTCCTGCCGCTGATCTGGCTGTGGGCCAACCTGCATATCTACTTCGTCTTTGGGCTGGGCATGGCCGGGGCCTTCTTTCTGGAACGGGCGCTGGCCACGGATGGGCAGCGACGTTGGCGGGAACTGCTTTGGCCCTTGGGCATGGCCGGGGCGAGCCTGCTGACGCCGCACGGCGTGGCTGGCCTGCTCTATCCGTTCCGCATTCTGCACGAGTACGGGGTGCCGATCACCGAGAACGCCTCGCCGCTGGCGCTGGCGGCGGAAACCCTCAATCCGATGCTGCTGGCATTGCCGCCGTTCGCCTTGCTCGTCGGGTGGGCGGCGATCCGGCCTTGGGCGATGCGGGAGGATTGGCGCCGATCCCGTCCGGCGGACACGGTCATCGCCTTGACCGCGTTGGCCATGAGCCTGTGGATGGCGCGCAGCGTGCCGCTCCTGGCGCTGACCGGGCTGCCGCTCATTGCCGGGGCCTGCGGCCGTCGCCTCTGGCCGCGCCGCCATGGCGGCAGGGTGCCCTGGCTGGCCGATCTGCGCCGCGGGCTGTCCCGGGGATTCCTCGTCCTGCTGGCCCTGGTCAACCTCTGGCTGATCGGAACGGTCGTCTCCGGGACCTATTCGCGAGTTTTCCCGTCACCCCTGGCCCCGACTCCATTTGGGTTTGACGATGAATCGCGCTACCTGGCGCTGCGGCCGCTGGCCCGGGCCGGCCTTCCCGGGCCGATCTTCAACGACTACAACCTGGGCAGCCTGCTCGAATATCAGCTTCATCCCCGGAAGGTCTATTGCGACAACCGTCCGGAGGCCTTTCCCCTTGCCTTCTGGCGTGACGAATACTTTCCGGCCATGGGTCTCGGAGAGGAATGGGACGAGATGGTCCGGCGCCGCGGCATCGAGACGGTGGCGGTCTCGCTGACCGGTGCGGGTGAAGGCTTCATCGGGGCGCTGTGCCGAGCTCCGCAATGGGCGCTGGTCCACCTCGACGACCAATGCGCGGTGCTGGTGCGGGACACGCCCGGCCAGGGAGAGCTGCTGCGGGCGCATGCCTGGAATCCGGACCATCTGCGGGCCCGCCAGCGCGAGATCGCGGAACGCCTGCTGACCCTGCCGGACGTGCCATGGTGGCGGCGACCGGTCGAGACCGACCGCATTGTCATGTTGCTCTATGGGCTGGTCTGTATCGGACGGGCCGACCTCGCCTGGCCAAGCATCCAACAATTGTTCCTGCTCGCGCCCGACAACTCGTCCGCCGTGGAATTGTTGCGGGCGGCCATGCCTCCGCAGGATCCCGATGCGGAAGCCATGGTGGCGTTGGCGTTGGCCCGCCGCGCCCACTGGCCGCTCTCCGCCAAAGCGGTCGGCGACTGGGCGGACTTCCTGGCCGCGCGGGAAAGCCGGGGGGAGGCGCGCAAGGTCGTTGCGCGCGGACGGTGGTTCTTCCCGTTTTCCGCCCGTCTGCGAGACTTGTCGGCAGCCTTGGCGGCGGTGCCGTAATAAACCTTAAAAAATTCGAAATTCCAAACTCAATTGGAGACGAAAGATGAAAGTACGTCGGGAAACGGTGTTTCGCTGGCTGGTGCCGGGGTGCGTCATGTTGGGGTTGCTGGTGGTCGCTGGCGCGGCAGGCTGGGAGTGGCGGGCCTCGTCGCGGGCGGTGCCGGACGGGCTGGCGGCCTTTCAGGCGGGCGACAACGCCCGGGCCATCCGCCATTTCTCCCGGGCATTGCAGTCATGCGAAACGGATATCCTGGCGCGCTATCACTTGGGGGCGGCGTTCCAGAACTATGGCTGGGACAGCGAGGCCGAGCAGCAATTCCAGGTCGTCACCCAGTTGGCGGCGGACCATGCCACGCGGGCCTGGCATAGCCTGGGGCGGATCCGCTATCACCGGGGCGATGTCGCCGGGGCCGTCGAGGCCTTTCGGCAGGCCGTGACCTTCGATCCCCAGGCCACCGTGATCTGGTTCGAGCTGGGCTTGGCCGAGCAGGTCCTTGGCAAGCTGGATGATGCCGAACGGAGCTTGGCCGAGGCATTGCGCCTGGATCCCGAAAATGCCGCCTGCCAGAACGCCTTGCTTCAAGTCACCCTGGCCCGGCGATCCGGGGCGGAAACGACAGAACCGGCGAAATTCGCCACCCCGCCGACTCCCCCCGATGATGAAAAAGACGGTACAGAAAGTAAATTAGATCAAATAACACCATGAAGAGCATGAAGGACATGAAGATTGGCTTCTGCTTGAACGCTCTAACGAAAAACTTCTCCCTGACCTGGCGTCCGTGGCTAGTCGTCCTGGTCGTCTCCTTGGTTGCGGCCCGCGGACTGTTCCGGGACACCTTGCTGACCGGCCATGATGCGGCATCTCAGGCCGTCAACCAGGAGCAGTTTCACCGCACCCTGGCTGAAGGCGTGACGGTTCCGCGATGGGATGGTGACGGACGCTATGGTTATGGGCATGCCAAGCTACAATACCGACCTCCCCTGATCCACTTTTTGACGGAATTCTGGCGGCTTGTGACGGGGCGTCCGATTCTGTCCCTAAACCTGGCTTTGGCGTCACTGGTGGGAGCGGCTGGACTGGGCATGTACGGGGCGTGTCGGCAATACGTCCGGAGGCCGGCGGCGCTGGTGGGAGCGGCGGCATATGCGACGGCCAACTATTTGCTGGCGGATGTATATCTTCGCGGGGCGTATTCCGAAGTGGCGGCGCTGGCCTGTCTGCCGTGGGTCATCTGGGGACAAACTCGATGCATAAGCGGAAGAGCAAGGGGCATGGAGATGTGGGCGACGGCCCTGGCCTGGCTGGCGCTGATCCTGGGACATCCGCAGATATTTGTCCTTTTCCTGCCGCTGGCGGCTGGGCATCTTCTTTGGGGTTGGAATGAATACCGCCGGGGACGAGGGATCTTGGCCGCGATCTTTGCCGGGGCAGGGGGGATCTTGCTGGCGGCCCCATACTGGTTGGTTGCTTGGCGTGAACTGCCCTGGGTGCGGATGGAACTGTTCGGGCTTGGCCTGGAGGCCTATCCGCAGCATTTCATCGGCTGGCGCGAACTGCTCCTGGAGCGCTGGCCGGAAGGCTACCAACGTTTCGCGTGGCAGGATTGGCTCGGACGTCCGCGGCATGGAGAAATGCGCCGCCTCGACCTCTGGCTGTTTCCCGTGGTCGTCGCGGCCTGGGTATGGCTATGGCCAGGGCACCGCCGGACCGGGAATGGACGGCACCGACGTCTTGCCATCCTGTGCTTGGCGGGCATCGCCGGATCCGTCCTGATGTCCTTGCCCGCCTCGCGCGGCCTGTGGTGGCTGATGCCCTGGCTGCACACCTTCAACTTTCCCTGGCGGGCGCTGGGCCTGGTGCCCTTGGCGGGGGCCCTGCTGGCCGCCCTCGTCTTCGAGGCGGGGCGACGTCGGCTCCGGCTGCGCGAGGACGGGTGGCTGGCGGCCTTGGTCGCGGTCGCCCTGCTGGCCTGGGCGGCCTGGCCGCACAGCGCCGGCTGGCCGGACACGGAATTCTCGCCTAAAACTTTGGATTCCAAGATCATGCGGCAGAACGACGACATTCCCCAGCAGTTCTACACGCCGACCTGGGTGCGGGACTATGCCACGGCACCGGCGACGTCGGATGCGTGGGTGCTGGAGGGCGATGGCGAGGTCGAGGTGACCCGCCGCGGCATGACCCGTTGGGATCTCACCATCGTCGCCCGTTCGCCACTCCACCTGGCCGTCGCCCACCACGCCTGGCCTGGATGGCGGCTGGAACGTGCTGGAACGGCGGCACTGGCGCCAGAAGCGTTTGGCTCCCAGGGATTGATGACTTTCCAGGTTCCCCGGGGCACCTGGTCGGCCAGGCTGCGTCTTGGCGCCACCCCGGCCGAGCGCCAAGCCTGGTGGGTGGCCGGTATCGGCCTCGTCTGGTTGGGTCTCGGCGCCTATTTGCTGCGCCAGAAGACCATTCCACCACGAAGGGCATGAAGCGGGAAGAGAAAGTAAAGAGAAAATTTTAACTACGAAACACGCAAATTACGCGAAAAGAGCCAGGGAGAATGGGTCTAAGATACCAAATGGTCTTAAAATTGTTTGATCCCAGCCCAAACGCCCAACATTCAACACCCCATCTCAACGTTCAAGGCTAAGGCGAGTTGGTTGAGAGTTGGGAGTTGAGCGTTCGCATGTAAATTCAATTATGAGACGATTAGTAAGCCTAAGCCGAGGCCTGGGAACGCCGAGTTACAGCTCGGATTGATGGCAACATTTACAGTTTCGCCATGTTATATGATCCGGATCATTGGGCGGGGGATCGGCGACCCTGCTCGATCATGATCTGGACATCCTCGGCCTCGGGGTCGAGCTCGGCGGCATGCTGGAACTGCGCCTCGGCCTCGGCTTCGTGGCCAAGGCGGAGCAGGATGTCGCCGAGGTGGCAGGCGGCGATGGCGCGGGCATGGCGGCGGAGGGGATTCTTGTCGGGCTTGATGCTCGCCGACAGTTCCCGGAAGATCGCCAGGGACTCCTCCAGCCGACCTTGCTCCTTGACGACAGCTCCGAGGTTGTTGAGGGCCAGCGGGTTCTTCGGGTCGATGGCGAGCGACTGCCGAAAGCAGCCCTCGGCCTCGGCCAGGTTGCCGCGTCCGGCATGCTCAATGCCGAGGTAGTTCAGGGCCCGTGGATTGTCCGGACGTTTCCGTACAGTGTCCGCCCAGAGGGCAAGCGGATCGCGAAACAATTGGTTGCGGGCATGGGTACCGCTGGTCAGGATCGCCAGGAAAAGTCCGCCCAGGACCATGCCGGTGAGGTTGCGCGCCCGCAGGCGTTGCGACGGGGGCCAGGCCTCGACGGAGGCGATTAGGCGGTCGAGAAGTAGCCATCCGCCCAGGACGGCCACAGCCACGACCGCTACCAAGGGCAGGTACATGCGGTGTTCGACAGCGGCGTCCGGCCGGGGCAGGAAGCTGGAGCGCGGGGCCAGGCAGACCAGGAACCAGGCTCCGAGGAAGCCCCAGCGCAGATGCCGCCACAGGGCCCAGGTCGTGGCGACCGCCAGCAGGCCGATAAGGATCAGTGATCCGAGAACATCGCCGACGCCGTTGCGGATCGGCCAGGCATAGTCGAAACAGAGGGATGCTGGATCCGGCCATACGGCCAGCCCCAGGTAGTGGCTGATCACCTCGGCCTGGGTTGCCGCATACCGCCAGGCGGCGAAGGGATGGCTGCCGGAAAAGTCCTCCAGGAGCCGGGCCCGGATGGCCAATCCGACCGTGCCGACGAGGGCGAGGCCTCCCAGGATCACGTACAATCCGC
>CAZBDL010000091.1:0-9855 GCA_964490525.1 uncultured Victivallales bacterium
CATGCCCCATGCCCCATGCCCCATGCCCCATGCCCCATGCCCCATGCCCCATGCCCTATGCCCCATGCCCTATGCCCTATGCCCTATGCCCTATGCCCCCGCCCCCCGCGGCTAGATCGTCACCCCGCGGGAGGCGGCGAAGCGGCGGAAATCGCCGTCGATGATGGCCTGGCGCATCTCGCGCATGAGGGAGACGTAGACATGGAGGTTGTGGAGGGAGAGGAGGCGCAGGCCGAGGATCTCGCCGACATTGAGGAGGTGGCGCAAGTAGGCGCGGGAGAAGCGGGTGCAGCAGGGGCAGGGGCAACCTGGCTCGACGGGGTCGAGGTCCTCAGCGTAGCGGCCAGCCTTGACGGGCAGGGTGTCGCCGTTGCGCAGGAAGGCGCTGCCATGGCGGGCGAGGCGGGTGGGCAGGACGCAGTCGAACATGTCCACGCCCCGGGCGACGGCGGCGACCAGTTGGCGGGGAGTGCCGACGCCCATCAGGTAGCGGGGCTTGTCCGCCGGGAGATGGGGGACCGTCCAGTCGAGGCAGGCCATCATCTCCTCCTCGGGTTCGCCGACGCTGAGTCCGCCGACCGCATAGCCGTCGAAGCCGATGGCGACGAGGTCCCGGGCGGATTGCTCGCGAAGTTCGCGATAGGTGGAGCCCTGGACAATGCCGAAGAGCCGTTGTCCCGGGGCCAGGGGCTGGTCGCGGGAGATGCGTTCCCAGCGGTGGGTCATGGCGAGGGAGCGTTCGGCATCCTGGCGGGAGCAGGGGTAGGGAGTGCATTCGTCGAAGGCCATGACGATGTCGGCGCCGAGGTCGCGCTGGATGCGCAGGGACTCGACGGGCCCGAGGAAAAAGCGGGTGCCGTCGATATGCGAGGCGAACTCGACGCCGTCGGGCCTGACCTTGCGCAGGGAGGCGAGGCTGAAGACATGGTAGCCGCCGCTGTCGGTGAGCATCGGACCATCCCAGCCGCAGAAGGTGTGCAGGCCGCCGGCGCGGCGGATGATCTCGGTGCCGGGGCGCAGGAAGAGGTGATAGGTGTTGCCGAGGATGATGCCAGCACCGAGGGTATGAAGCTCATCGGGGCTGACGGCCTTGACGGAGCCGCGGGTGCCGACCGCCATGAAGGTCGGCGTGGGGACCTCGCCGTGGGGCGTCCGCAACAGTCCCGCGCGGGCGTTGGTCTCGGGACAGCGTTGGTGGAGCTGGAACATGGCGGGCAAACTTCCCTGGCGGTCATCCCGGAACGTGGGCGGGGGGGCGCATGCCCGATCCGGCGTGGCCGCCCAGGCGAGGCCGGTACCATATCCGGTGGGGGAGACCCTTGCAATGCTGGCATCAGCCAACGCCAACGGGGTGCCGCGTGCGGCAGCGCCTTCACGGCGAGGCATGGGGCCCCGTGATGCACAGCATGGCCTCGGGGGCCAGGTCGGCAAGCGTGGGGACGCGGGGCGAGACGCCGGGCAGGGTCTCTTCGGTGCCGATGCCGAGGCAGGGCATGCCGGCGCGGCGGCCAGCCTCGATGCCGGCGGGGGCGTCCTCGACGACGAGGCATTCGGCCGGGGCCAGGCCCAGGCGTTCCGCAGCCAGCAGGAAAACCTCTGGGTCGGGCTTGGAGCGGGAGATGTCGTTGCCGTCGGCGACGGCATCGAGAAGCTCCTCGAGGCAGGTCTGGCGCAGGATCATCGGGGTGTTGCGACTGGAGGAGCCGACGGCGACCTTGATGCCCAGGCGACGCAGGGCCTGGAGGCAGGCGCGGGCACCCGGCAGGGTGTCCTCTGGACGGATCCGGGAGAGGAACTCGACATAATGCCGGTTCTTGTCCTCGGCCAAGGCCAGTTTCTCGGCGTCGGAATAGCGTCGCGATGCCTGTTCAAGGAGGACCTCCAGACTTTCCATGCGGCTGACGCCGCGCTGGCGGTGGTTGATCTCCCGGTCGAAGGGGATCCCCTCGCGGTCGGCAATGAACTTCCACGCCAGGTAGTGGTATTCGTCGGTGCTTACCAGCACCCCGTCGAGATCGAAGATGACGCCCTTGATCATGGTCAACGCTCTGTCGGTTGCCGATGGCGGAGTTGATGATGGAGATGGCGGCAACTGTAGTCCACCGACGGCAAAAAGCCCATGGGCAGACGCAGCTTTTCCTCAGGAAGGCACGACGAAGGCCTGGCGGCCCTGCGGCGGGATGGTCCGGGTCAGGGTGCCGACGCGGACCGCCAAGGGGGCCGGGCTGCGGTTCTCGACGGTGACGGCGTCGCGGGTGATCTCGACCTGCACGGGCTGTCCCTGCCAGACGACGGGGAAGGCCAGGCGGCGCCAGGCCGCGGGGAGGTGGGGCTTGAAGGCGAGGATGTCGCTTTGCAGGGCGGTCTTCATGCCGGCGAAGCCGAGGACGGCCATCATCCAGCTGGCGCCGCAGCAGGCAATGTGGATGCCTTCGCGGGCGCCGCCATGGCCGGGGCGGCGGTCGAGGCCGATGGTCCGCCGCCAGAACGTCCAGGCGATCTCGTCGAGCCCTAGGCGCAGGGCGACCAGGGCATGGATCCCCGGGGAGAGGGAGGAGTCGTGGGTGGTCATGGGCAGATAGTAGTCCCAGGCCTGGCGAACCTCGGCGTCGGTGTACTCCCCCGGAAAGAGCATCATCAGCATGAGCACGTCCGCCTGCTTGATGATCTTGGCACGATGGATGGTCTCGCGCGGGATCTGCCACTCGAACGGGATCGAGCGGTTCTTCCACAAGGCCTGGATATCCTTCTCCGCGAGGCCGTCGAACTCCTCGCACTGCAGAACAAGCCCGTCCGCCCGGCGGGGCATGGGCAGGGCGCGGGCGATCCAGGCGAAGCGGGCCAGCTCCTCGGGGCTGGCGTCGTGGGTGGCCCCGACCTCGACCGCCCGCTCCAGGGCGAAGCGCACTAGGCGGTTGGTGTAGCTGCTGTTGGAGGTCATGGCGGTGAACTCGTCCGGCCCCATCACCCCGAGCAGATGGACATGGTCGGCATCGCCGCTACGCCGGTCGACGCGCTCCGCCCAGTAGCGGGCGGTGGCCAGGATCGCCTCGCCGGCCTGCTTGTCAAGATAGTCCGCCTGGCCGGTGGCGGCCGCGTAATGGGCGAAGCCGTAGACCACGTCCGCCGTCACATGCAGCTGCTGCTCCTTGAAGAGCCAGGGCTCGCAGCATTCGTTGCCGTCGGCATCGCTCATCCAGGGATAGCGGGCGCCGCCGTAGCCATAGCTGGCCGCGACCTTGCGGGCCCCCGGCAGGGCATGGAGACGATGGTCGCAGAGGTTGCGCGCCAAGGCCGGATTCGTATAGAGATAGTAGGGCAGGAGGAACATCTCCGTGTCCCAGAAGAACAGGCCGCGATAGACTTCGCCGGCATAGCCCTTGGCCTCAATTGCCAGCCGGGGATCGTCGCGGACGATCGAGCGTTCGAGCTGGTAGAGCTGGTGGCGCAGGTCAAGCTGGGATTCGTCGTCGCCTTCGATGACCACGTCACAGGCCGCCCAGCGCGCCGCCCACTCGGTGGCATGCTCGGACAACAAATCTTCGAAGGAACACGCCGAGGCCTCGTCGAGTACGGCCGCCGCCTGCACCTGGACGAGGTCGCGCGAGGTGGCGACAGCCGTCCGCTTCTCGATGACGACCGTCTTTCCGGGGCGCAGTGGGATCTCCGCCCGGCACTCGGCATTGCGCCCTGCCTGGCGGCCGGTCCACGCGATGCCCGCCGGGCCGGTCAGCCTCGTCTCCATGAAGACCTGCTCGCCGAGGGTGGTTTCGACGGTGCAGGAAATCCGGCCCGGGGAGAGGAAGGCAAAGGCGATCCCGGAGGTCAGTTCGGCGTTGTCGGTGGTGACCTCGCCAAGGATCCCCGCGGTGAGGCCAATCGTCATGTTCTCATTTGCCGTCAAGGAGATGCGCTGAAAGCACAGGTGTGGACGGGCGGCGCTGACGAAGCGCTCGAAGACCAGCGTCACCTCGCCGCCGGCCTGCGGTTGCCAGGCCGTCTCGCGGGTCAGCAGGGCCCGCTTCAGGTCGAGCGAGCGTCGGTAGCGGGCCGTCCGGCTCCGGCGCATGTCGAGCGTCTCCTCGCCGTGCGAAATTCGCACGTCGAGGAAGAACGGCAGGTTGATCATCCGGCGTGCGCCGTCGCAGATCCCCATCAGGCCAGGCACATAGGTGCCCGCCTTGGTCAAGGGATGAACCAGCGTCTCGCCCGGGGCGCCGGTGGCAAGCTGATCTTGCGGCTCCCCCGCCAGCAGTTCCTCCAACGAGCCGCGCACATGCAGATAGCCGCTGCCCAACGTGAACAGCCCCTCGAAGGTCTTGAAATCCTCGGCCCCAAATCCGTCCTCGGCCAACCGCCACAGGTCATCAGCCATGGTCGCATCCTCGGTGTGTGCGCGTTGCTTCCGGCCCCGCATTCATCCCCGCTGCGGATCCTGCGGCTCGCGCCCAGGCAGCGAATGCCCTGACGCCGCGGAAGTGGTATAGCGTATAATACCAGCGACCCCGGCCCGAGTCAAGGGGCATCCAGCCATCATCAGAGGTGAAGCGCCAAGTCATATCGTCCTCAGTCCCGATTACATCGCTCACGGCGAGCACCGAGGGGATTTCATCCGGGCGACCACGCGTAATGCCGGGAGGCGCGGCACGAGCCGCCGCCATGAACTCACGCCGCCGTTTCCGCTGGCCGCTGCCGTCGGAATTTGAGCCGCAGCGGATGTCGGAACTTGCACGGCTCTCCCGGCCTGGCGATCCGCAAGGTGCTGGTGCGGGAAGGCGAATGAAGGTTGCGCATCGCGGGATGAACCTTGACTTCACCCCGACCGGCGCTACTATGGCCGCCATGCCATGATTGCTGGCCCCGTCCCCTTGCCTGCCCGCCGGCGAATCGTCTCGAAATTGACTCGGCGTGCGCACACCCAACATTAAGCGATCTACTCCCAACGTTCAATCGTGACTCACGGAACCCGCCCGCATGGAGCTGCCCGCCATGTCTTCGCCGTCTCGTCCGTCCCGTCCGCCGTTGCCGCCGTGGATTCGGGTGCGGGTGGGGACGGGGGAGGGGTGCGGGGAGGTGGCGGCGCTGCTACGCGAGTTACGGCTGAACACGGTTTGCCACAGCGCGGGTTGTCCGAATCTGGGGGAATGCTGGCGGCGGCGCACAGCCACGTTCATGATTCTGGGGGAGGACTGCACCCGGGATTGCCGCTTCTGCAAGGTATCGCACGTCGCCGTCCCGAAGCCACCGGAAGCTGACGAGCCGGCGCGGGTCGCCGAGGCGGCCCGACGCCTGGGGCTGCGCCATGCGGTGGTCACCAGCGTCACCCGCGACGACCTGCCGGATGGCGGCGCGGCGCACTTTGCCGCGACGATCCGCGCCTTGCGCGAGGCCGTCCCGGGCATCCGCGTCGAGGTCCTCGCGCCCGACTTCCAGGGCAACGAGGCGGCGCTGCGGGTTGTCCTCGACGCCTGTCCGGCGGTCTTCAACCACAACCTGGAGACGGTCGAGCGCCTGAGCCGCGAGATTCGCAGCGGGGCCGACTACCGGCGCTCCTTGGCGGTGCTCGCTGCCGCCGCCTGGATCGGGGAGGGGAGGACGCGGACCAAGTCCGGCCTGATGGTCGGGCTGGGCGAGGCCGACGCCGAGGTTGAGCAGGCGATCCGCGACCTGCGCGGCGCCGACGTCGCCTTGCTGACCATCGGCCAGTACCTGCCGCCATCCCCGCGCCACCACCCGCTTGACCGCTATGTCCCGCCCGCGCAGTTCGACGCCTGGCGCGACTTCGCCCTCGCCCTCGGCTTTGAACAGGTCGCGGCCGCCCCCCTTGTCCGCTCCTCCTACCATGCTGCCGAGATGGCCGGGGCCTGATTGCTCCCCGGGGTGGCCATCGCGGAAGGCGGCCGGGGCGCTGGACAGGGACAGGAAAAAGGGCGCGCGGAGAGCCGCGCGCCCGGTGGTTGCCGGAAGGGGAGGGGGCGTGTCAGAGGTCGTCCTCGGTCAGGTCGTAGAGGACGATCCCGGTGAGGAAGTCGGCGAAAGCGACGGGATGGAAGTGGACGTCAACGTTGACCAGCCAGCCGGCGGCGGCGCCAATGGCCCACTGGTCGCGGGCGCCCTCGGCATAGACTGGCATGCTGCGGCGGGGAATGGCGCAGGCGCGCTGGTTCTGCATGTAGGACTTGACGCCGCCAAAGGTCTCTTCGACATAGCGCTTCTCCATGGCCCAGCAGAGAGCCTGGCGGCTCCAGCCGCTCTCGAAGCCACCGCCGAGCTGGCGGTTGTAGCCGTTGGCCAGGAAGTACTGGTCGCCGTAGGAGCCGCCGAGCTGGAAGTATTGGGTGACGCGCGGCTCGACGCTAATCTTGGCGCCGACGCCCAGGCCCACCGAGATGCAGTCGTTCAGGTCGAGCAGACGGTTGGGCAGCCACATCGCCAGGCGATAGCCGATGGACGGGCCGTCGTCCTCGGCGGCCGGTTCCTCCGTGGCCGCCTAGGGAGCCGCCACCGTGGGCTCGGGAACAGCGACCGGCTCGGCGGCCGCAGCCGCGTCCTCCCCGGCGTCCTCGTCGAGATCCACGTCTAGCTCGGCCTCGACCTCTTCCTCGGCTTCTTCGATCTCAATCCCGGCATCCTCGTCCTCGAGGTCCGCCTCGGCTTCGACGTCGGCCTCGACCGCAACATCCGACACGGCCTCGCCAGCCTCGTCGTCGCTGAAGAGGGCATCCAGGTCGACGTCGGCGCGCAGCCCGACGGCGGTGGCGAGCAGCATCGCCCAGAGCAGCATCAGTGTCGTTTTCATTGGCCGTCCCTTTCGTCCTGTGGGGGTTGCCCATGCCTGAATCATGGTCGACGACTACTATACGCCGGGTCCGGGGGGCTGCAAGCGCGGAGGAAAAATCCGCGGACCGTGAGCGCGTCCGGACGGCGGTTGTCTTTTCTCCATTCTGCCCGTATAGTGTGCGTTTGTCCGGCAAATCCACATCCTGTTCCTGCCCGTTCCCGGAGACGCATGAGAAGGTTCTGCCAGAACTGCCGCAAGGATGTCGACCTGAAAAGCGACCGGCTGACGAATGCCAAGATCTGTTCGATCTGCGGCACGGTTGTGGTTCATGCCTCAACCCAGCTCCAGCCGGGGACAATCGTTGGCGGATTCCAGGTCGAGAGCGAGATCGGCCGGGGCGGCATGGGCATCGTCTACCGGGCCAAGCAGCTCAACCTCGAGCGGCAGGTGGCCCTGAAGGTGCTGGCCGACGACCTGGCTCGGGACGAGGCCTTCGTCGACTCCTTCTTCCGGGAGGCGCGCGCGGCGGCCAGCCTGAGCCATCCGAACATTGTGCAGGTCTTCGATGCCGGCAGCACACCGGAAGGGATCTACTACTTCGCGATGGAGTTAGTGGTCGGGGAAACGCTGGACACGCGGATCATGCGCGACGGGGCGCTGAATCCACGGGATGCGCTGGACATCGCGGCAAAGATTGCCGGGGCGCTGAGCTACGCATGGCAGACGCAGAAGCTGCGCCACGGCGACATCAAGCCGGACAACATCATCCTGAACAGCAGCGGGGGTGCCAAGCTGGCCGACCTGGGCCTGGCCAAGTTCATGCACGAAGAGAAGGGGAGCGGCAGCGGCCACGAAATGATGGGCACCCCCCTGTATGCCCCGCCGGAGGTGATCAACGGCGAGGTGGCCCGGATCGATTGCCGCTCGGACATGTATTCGTTTGGCGCCACGCTCTTCCACATGCTGGCGGGGATCCCGCCGTTTCCGGGGGCGGATCCCGAAGCGGTGTTGGAGCGCCATCTGCATGACCCCCCGCCGTCGTTGCTCGACTTCAACCATGAGCTCAATCCCCAGATCCAGGAACTGGTCGCGGCCCTGCTGGCGAAGCGGATCGAGGATCGTCCGGCCAGCTGGGCTGAGGTCGAGAAGATGATGCACCGCATCCACGACGTGGAGCGCAAGGTCTTCCACCGTCATGCGCCTGCCGTCTCGTCGTCGGCGACGGCGACGGGGCTGGGGCAGGCCTCCGTTGCAGCGGAGGCCGACCCGGCCGGGGCGCTGATCAAGGCCTTGGTGGTGGTCGCCGTGATCCTCGGGGCCGCTGTCCTGGGGTTCTACCTGGTGCGGGGCAAGGGCGAGCGGAAGCCTGCCCCAAGGGGAGGCGAAGGGCCCGCGCTTTCGGCCAACGCCGCCATCGAGGCGGAGTGGCAAGCCCTGCAACGAGGGCTGCCGGCCAACCGCAACGACGCCTGCATCGTCCTTGAGGCCTTCATTGCCAAGCATGGCGCGGCGGCCCCGACGGCGGCGCGGGAACTGCTCGAGAAGCACCGCGCCGACCTGGCCGAACTGGCGGAGGAGCGCGACCGCCGCGCCACGGAGCGCGCCAACCTCGACGCCCGCCTTGCGGCCCTCAACCGGCGCATCTCGACAACCCCGGCGACGCCGGCATCGCCCCTGGACGTCCTCCGTGAGATTGCCGCCGAGATCGAGGCCGTCCTGGGCTTGGCCAACCGTTCTGCGCATCTGCGGCTGACGCCCGACGAGACGGCGGCCATGAACAGTGCCTACATGCAGTTTTCCGCCGCGATCATGGAGGCGGAGCGGCTGGCGGCAGAACTGGCCCTGGCCGAGCGGGCGCGGGTGGAGCAGGAGCGACGCGAGCAAGAGCGACTGGCCCGGGAGGAACTGGAGCGCAAGCGCCAGGCCACGCTCGCCGTCAATGCCAGCATTGACGACTACTACCTGCTGATTGCCGACTTCCTGGCCCGGCGACGGCTGGCGACCTTGACCCGGGAAATTGCGGCATGGCACGAGCGCCACCAAGCGGTTTCCGGGGAAATCCTGGCGCGCCAGGATTTCCTGGCGAAGACGGCCATTCCTGCCGAGGAAGGGTTTTTCACGCTTTTCGTGCGGCACCAGGCGGCATTTGCCGAGCAGGTCCTGCCGCCTGACCTGGCGACGGCCCAATACCGCCTCTACAAGGTGGAGAGCTTCACCGATGCCGGCATCCGTCTCTATCTTGAGGACGACCGGGTGAAGCTGGGCGGCAACCTTGCCTGGAGCCGGATCCCCGCCGACCAGTTGGTGGCCTGGGCGCGGGAACGGCTGGCCGCGTCGGGCGAGGAGGTCACCGGCGAGGATCGGCGCGCCGTCTTGGCGCACCTGCTGATGAACAACCTGACGGCGGCCATGCGTCAGGCCGTGAAGGATTCCGGCGGTCTTCCCGAGGGGGAGCGGGCCCTGTGGCTGAACCTGGCCGAGGACTTCGACCAGGCCCCGCGCGAGCAGTCGATCATCAACCGCTGGCGCGCCTTCCTCGAGGCGCGCAATGCGGGCGACCAAGCCAGCGCCAGCACGATCCTCGGAGAGATTCGTGCCGTCGTCGGCGACAGCCTGTTTGCCACGCGCTACCGGGAGGAGCTCGCCTTGCTCAGCCAGGAGCTTGGACTGCTCAATCCGGTCATCCCCCTGGTGGGGCTCGTCGAGGAGGCCGAAGCCGCCATGCGCGACGGCAAGGTCGCCGAATCCCTGGCCTTGGCGATGAGCGCCAAGGCGCGGCACGGCGGCGCCGTCGAACCGGACTCCGACCTTCGCGCCCGCCTCGACCGCGTCGTGGTGCAAGCCATGGACGGGATGGTCGCCGCCAGTTCGGTGAAGGACATCGCCGCCAGCCGCATCCCCTTCTACTACTGGGAGCGCGAGGCGACCGGCGATGCCTTGGCCTATGCCCGCATCGTCCGCGGCGGCGACCTGCTGGCCAAGTCCCCGGACCTGCTGGCCAGCTTGGATGCGGCGGCCATCCTCGACGTCGGCGACTGGTCGCGGGCCGCCGCCCTTGGCCGCCAGGCGATGTC
>CAZBDL010000092.1:0-9842 GCA_964490525.1 uncultured Victivallales bacterium
GCGTTGGTGTAATAGCGGTCGGGCGCGACATTGTAGCCGCTGGGGTGCGCGCCGTCGGCATAGGTGTCGTGATTGCCCACCACCGGCATGACCGGCGCGGCGCGGAAGAGGGGGGCGCCGTCGGCGAGGAAGTGGCGCCACTGGGCGTGGTCATGGCCCAGGTCGACGAGGTCGCCGACGGGTATCCAGAAGGTGGGCTGGCGTCCGGCCAGCCAGGCGGCCGCCTGGCGCCACCGGTCGCTGGCCCCCTTGCCCTGGACATCGCCGACGACCGCGAAGGTGAAGCTGGCCGGGCCTGCCGGGGCCGTCGAAAAGCGGCCCTCGGCCTCCGCGCCGCCCCCGGCCGGGCGATAGGCGTAGGCGGTGCCCGGGGCGAGGTCGCGCAGCGGCACGCTGGCCAGCCAGCCGCCGAGCGGTCCCGGCGCGAAGTTCGCGGGGATCCTGGCCATGGCGGCACCGACGGCGCCGAATTCGAGGAATGCCTTGTCAGGGTTCGCCTCGGCCAGCCACTGCACCGAGGCCTCGCGCGACGCGTCCGCCCCCAGGCAGGTCCACAGCAGGTCGGCAGCGGCGAGGGGCAGGGACAAGAGCACGGTCGCCAGCGGTACGGCCAGGCGGCAAGGACGCACGCGCCAGCGCGGCATCATGGGGTGAATCCCTTGTAGAACTTGTCGCGCTGCGCGGTGGTCATCGACCTGAACTGAGAGTAGCCCATGTCCTCGACGTGCCCATCGCCCATGACGAAGTTGGATCGGTTGGCGGGGTGCCCTTGCCAGGCGGCGGGAACAGCCTGGCTGGCGGGAAGCCCGGCTTTCTGCTTGGCCCACATCCAGGGGATGTAGCTGGCGTTTGCGCTGTCCATGTGCATCTTGCTGTCGATATACCAACCGCTGGGATCGTTGTACCAGGCGGCACCGTCGCCGAACCAGAATATCCAAGCGTTGAGATGCCCGAGCCTCGGTGGGCGCATGCTGACCGGAGCGTAGCTCTTGCGGCCCCCGAGGGTACAGTTGAGGCTGTAGTCGAAATCGCAGCGCTGCGAGTACATCCATCGTGGCCTGATCACAGCGCTGGCTTGGGGACAGTGCATGGCGGTGTTGCCGGAAGAGCCCCGCTTGTAGATTTCAATTTTCTCGTACCATGCGGTCCTTGTCCACTCGTAGTAGTAGTTGTCCGAGGTGCTGGTCGGATGGCCCTCCATGGGCAAGGTCTCCTTCCAGTCGTCCGCATAGAGGTAGGCGGCGGTGCCGAGCTGCTTGAGGTTGCTCTTGCAGAGGGCGGAGCGGGCGACCGCCTTGGCGGTGCCCAGGGCGGGCAGGAGGATCGCCGCCAGGATGGCGATGATGGCGATGACCACCAGGAGTTCGATGAGCGTAAAGCTGATCGAACGCTGCGCCCGGCGGGGTGCGCCGGAGGTGGTCGCCGAGTCTGCGGGACGTGTCAGGGATGCCCTTGGACTATGCTTCGCGTGCGGCATCATCATCGTCGTCCATCCAAAGTTAATACTGCTGAACCTTGAAGATTGAAGGAAGATTGAAGATTGAAGGTCCTCTCCCGTTTCTCATGCCTCCTCCAAGGGGGCATGGGCCTCGGCTTCGAGTTCAATTCGGGTGGGGGCAGCGGCCGCGGTATCGATGAGCTTGACGGCGGCGGCGGCAAGTCCGGGAACGTCAATCTTGAGCGACCAGATCCCGCGTGCCAGGGGGGTGATCATGTCCGAGCCGACGATCCGGAAATCCCGGGGAATCCGTGCCCCGGCCTGGAGCAGGATGAGCGTTGCGCGCGTCGCGAGGGCATCGTTGTTGCAGAGGATCATGTCGCAGCGCCGACGCAGGGCGTTCAGGCCCTGGCCGGCGAGCAGGCGGGACTCCCGCAGCACCGGCACCGGATCGCCGGCGCGCGCCATGATCCGGTTGATCGCCCGGTACTTGGCATTGAACTGCGGGTCCTCGACGTCGTCGTTCTCCACCAGGAAGAGGGGCTTGCCGCGGCCTTCCGCCGCGAGGCGGCGGCAGATCTTCTGGTAGGCCTTGGCATAGCCGATGGAGACGTTGGGCAGGCTGTCCGGCAAGTAGGTGGCACCGAGGAGGGTAATGATGCGCAGGCTTGCTGGTAGATCCTTCAGCAGGGCCGGATCATGCAGCAGCACGGCCATCGCCGCCTGGGGATGGAGGGTCTCGCACAACCCTGCGATGTCCGGCGCCTTGTCCACCAGCAGTGGGGTCATGCCGGCGGCCGAGAGCCGTCGGCACAGTTCCTCGGCCAGCAGCCCGTGGAATGGATTGTAGAGGTTCTTCACCGCCACCGGCACGAAGGACGACGACTTGCGGCGCAGGGACTGCGCCAGCAGGTTGGGGCGGTAGCCCATGCGATGGGCCACCGACAGCACCCGTTCACGGATGCCCGGCCGCACCCGGGGGCTTCCCGCCATCACCCGGCTGGCGGTCTTGGTGGATACGCCGGCGGCGGCAGCCAGGTCGTCGAGGGTCATCGGGACACCTCCTCGGGGCAGAAAATTTGGCAAAAGGTTCGGCAGAAAGTTCCATCGATGGTATTGTAGTGCCAGCGGGGTATGGATGCAAGGTGCCATGCGGTGAATGGAGGCCGCTTTTCCCGTCCCGCTGTGGACATTCGCGGCGTCAGGGGTTATCGTTGCGTCCGGTTGTCGGCTTTCGGCGAGTCCTGGCCTGATCCTAATGGTGTCCGATGAGCAATGCCATCGCCTATTTCCTGATTCTCAGCATTGCCTTGCTGGCGGGCCTGCTCGTCTATCAGCAGGGGCGGTTGATCATCGCCAATCGCCTGCGCCGCGAACAGCATCGCCAGACGGCGCGGGAGCGCGAGGCGACGGCGGCGATCCTCGGGCTGTCGCGCGAGGCGCTGGTCGCGGACACCCGCGAGGACGCCTTCCTGGGCCGCTTCATCGAGTATGCGGTGCGGGCCCTGCAGGGGACGGGCGCGGCGGTGTTCATTGCCCGGGAGGACGGTGGCTTCCGGGGATGCGCCGTGACCGGGACCTTCCCGCCGTTGCGCGAGGTGACGGTGCAGGTCGAGCAGCAGCTCCTGGCCCACGCCAAGAAGCACACCGAGTACATTCGCGAGATCGACATTCCCTTCACGATCGGTGAGGTCGAAGCCTGGTGCCGCGACAAGGGCTTCGCCTATTTCCGGGAGCAGACCCCGCCCGGCCTGCCGGCGGATTTCCGGCGGGTGGCGCCGCGCCTGGCTGTCGCCCCGATCCGCGTTCAGGGAACGGTCGTGGCCTGCGCCATGGTGGTCTCGAGCGACGACTTTGACGCGCACAACCTGGACGAGGCCGACGGCGCCTACCTGGTGCGGCTCAACGAGATCGCGGCGCTGAGCCTGGAGGGCATCCGCATGTTCCAGGAGCGCGAGCAGTACCAGGAGCGCCTGCAGGGGGCGCGCGAGGAGGGCATGCTGCAGGTGTCCACCGGCATCATCCACAACATCGGCAATGCGGTGACCGTCGCCAAGCTCAGCGTCCTTGATCTCAAGGAGAAGCATCCCGACCCGGCGGACAGCCCGGAGGCGCTGATCCTGGGCGAGATCCTGCCGCGCCTCGAGCGCGAGCTGGCTTCGGGCGTGCTGACCGACTTCCTCCGCGCCGATCCCCAGGGCAGCCGCTACCTTCCGGCGATGCGGGAACTGCTGGAGCATGCGTTGCGCACCCGCGAGGCCGCCTTGGTCAATCTCAAATCGCTCTCCGAGAAGCTCTACCACATCAGCGAGATCATCGAGCTGCAACAGCGCTTCATGGGCGAGTTGGGCACCGAGAACCTTGCCTCGCTGGGGACGGTCATGCATTCCTCGATCAAGATCTTCGAGGAGACCTGCAACAAGCGGGGGGTGGCCATCCATCCGCACATCGAGCCGACGCCGGAGGTGGTGATCGACACCTCGATGATGACCCAGGTGTTCATGAACCTGATCAAGAATGCGGTCGAGGCGATGGAGGCCGAGGGCGATGCCCGGAAGCAATATCGGCTGGACCTGCGCGTGCACCCCGGCGAGCACGAGGGCCAGGGGCTGGTCGTGGCCGAGATCAGCGACAATGGCCCGGGTATTCCGGAGACCATCCGCGAGCGCATCTTCGAGTTCGGCTTTTCCACCAAGGACGAAGGCAAGGCCGGGCGCGGCTATGGCCTGCACTCGTGCCGTGACACGGTCCGCAAGTACGGGGGGACGATCGAGATCGACAGCGAACTCGGCAAGGGCACCACCTTCCGCCTCTGTCTGCCTGCGGGACGGCGCGACGCCGCCTAGCTGGGCATGCGCCGTCGCGATACTTGCCGGTCGCCCGGCGATGCGAGGGTCATGGCTCCGGGGCGGGCGCGTAGAACTCGCCGCGGGCCTCGATGCGGGCGATGACCAGCCCGGCGACGGCCAAGTTGCCCAGGGTGGCCTGCACCATGTCCCGGGACAGGCCAAGGGCCGCGACCAGGTCGTCCATCGTGCAGGGACGGCGCCGGAGCATCGCCAGGATGCGTTCGTCGTCGGCGGCTCCCGTGCCCGTCTCCGGGGTGTGGCGGAAGGGCCCGATGGCCTCCACCGGCGAAATCGGCCCGAGGGCGTCGAGGAACCGTCGCAGCGAGGCCTCGCCGGCTGCCACGACGGCCGGTTCCGTCCCGGGGCGGTCAAGGGTGTTGAGTTGCACCTTGTCGGGGCGGATCATCGCCACCGCCGTGCGGATCGCGGCCACGGCTTCGGGATGGTCATTGACGCCGGGAACGACGAAAACTTCGAGCCAGAAGGCGACCTGCGGGCATTCCCGCCGGAAGGCGGCATAGGCCATTGGCATGGTCTGGCACGAGATCCCGGGCGCGGGGCGGTTGACGCGCCGGAAAGTGGCTTCGTCGGCGGCGTCGAGCGAAGGCACGACCAGATCCAGGGGGGCCAGCTCCCGGCGCAATCCCGGATCGGGGAACAGGGTGCCGTTGGTCAGCAGGCAGAGGCGATATTCCGGGTAGTTCGCCTTGATGTGGCGGATGACGGTCCCGATGTCGCCATTCAGGGTGGGCTCGCCCGCCCCGGAGAAGGTGACATGATCGAGGCGGGGACGGGGTGCGAGCGCGGCGTCGACCTGCGCGAGCACGGTCGCGAGCGGGATCCAGGTGCGCCGCTTGGCGGTCGCGCAGGTCGTCCGCCCCGCCTCGCAGTAGAGGCAGTCCAAGGTGCAGGTCTTGGCCGGGACGAGATCGATGCCGAGCGAGATGCCGAGCCGCCGCGAGGGGACTGGCCCGAAGACGACCGTCGGCGGCTGGAGGCCCTCGCTGGCGGCGGGGGGGCATTTTTTTTCGGGCAGCATGGCGGCGATCTCCGGGAAACGGGGTTACTATACCGCGGAATCCTCACAAGGCATCTCGGAAGGGGTGGCGCATGGGTTGGTGGAACATCTATGTCGTGGTTCTCTTTGGCGCGGCCAGCCTGTCGCTGCTGCTGACCACGATCCTCCGCAAGGTGGCCGTGGCGACTGGCTTTGTCGACCGGCCCCACGAGCAGGCGCACAAGGGGCACCGCGAGCCGACGCCGTTGCTCGGCGGGGCGGCCATGTGCCTGGCCTGGCTGGCGGTCATTGTCGGCGGACTGCTGGCCGGAAGGGTGATTGGGGGCGCTCACCTTGATCCCCGGGTGACCATCAATCTCGGGGGCCTGGTCAGCGTCAGCCGCGAGATGCTGGCCCTGGCCCTGGGAGCCGTGCTGGCCACCTTGCTCGGGTTGTGGGACGACCGGTTCAACATGTCGGCGCGGACGAAGCTTGCCGGGCAGTTGGCCGTGGCTGTGATCGCCGTGACCTGGGGGGGGGCGAGGATCACCCTGTTCCTCGACCTGCCGGTGCTCTGCTGGGGCATCAGCGTGTTTTGGTTCCTGCTGGTCATGAATGCCATCAACTTCTTCGACAACATGGACGGGTTGGCGGTGGGGACGGCGACCATCGCCTTTTTCTTCTTCACCTTGGCGGCGGCGATCCAGGAGCAGTACTTTGTGGCCGCCTTGGGGGCCACCTGCACGGGCGCCGCGCTCGGCTTCTGGTTCTTCAACCATTCACCGGCGACCATCTTCATGGGCGACTCCGGCAGCCATTTCCTCGGCTACAACCTTGCGCTGATGGGCATCCTCGTCAACTACTACCGTCCGGCCCTGCCGGGCACCCGGTTCTCGATCCTCATCCCCTGCTTCATCCTGGCCATCCCGATCTTCGACGTGGCCGCGGTCGTGGTCATCCGCCTGCGTCAACGCAAGCCGATCTACATTGGTGACCACAACCACATCTCGCACCGCTTCCTACGCATGGGCATGTCCCGGCCACAGGCGGTGTTGATGGTGCATTTGCTGGCCTTGTGCATCGGCCTCAGCGTGCTGCCCCTGATGTGGGGCGACGAACGGACCACCGCCGTCTGCCTGATCCAGGCCTGCACGATCCTGTTGCTGGTCTCCCTGCTGCAGGTGCGCGGCCGCAAGGATGCCTAGCTGTTGACCGGGGTCGAGGTATCCTCTCATGAACTAGGCCCGTCGCGGCCCCTCTCCTTCGCCTTGGCGTGTCGTGTTTTTCCGCACGACGAGGAGGGGAGGGCGGCTGACGGGACATGAACGTCGTCGCGGGTCGTGCCGGTTTCGGCGAAAGCGGCATACTTCTCCCCTGCTCCGGTCTTTGAGGGTTGCGGTGCTCACCCCGGGGCTAATATCTGTAACCCCCTTTGGGGCATTGAAGGAACCGCTCTCGGCGCCATGCGCTATTATTCATGCCGGTCGCCGTGGCGTTCCCGCGACCGGTCGCGGGCCTTGCGCAACGCCCCGATGACATTGCCGGCGGGGAGGGGCGGCGCTGATGGGCCAGCGCTTGCGTCGGGGGCGGGCGCATCGCGTCGGGCCGGGGTTCCCGGGAGTCGGGCTGGCGTGGGCGTGGTTGGCGCGAATGTCCGATGGCCTAGGCCCAATCGCCGATAGGCGACCTCAAGCAGCAGGATGCCGAGGGCGGCCAGAGCCAGGGCATGCCAGAGCGGGATGGGGCGGCGGAAGGGGGGAATCTCACGGAAGATGCCGTCGAGGGAATGCCGTTCTTGTCCCCCGGTGAGTGCGGCGAGCCGGGCGAGGGTGCGTGGGCCGCGCCCGGGGTCGGTCTCCGGGGTGAACTCCAGCGGGTAGGGCAGGCATTGCGAGGCGACATGCTGGATCGTCGCCTTGCCGTCGGGCCGTTCGGCGACCAGATGGAAATGCCCCGGGCCCTCGTCACCGACGGGAACACGGCAGACGAGACGGTCCTTGCCGACCCAGGTGAAGGGCGATTCGGTGCGCCGGATGCCGATGGGGGATTCGCGCAACTGGAGCAGGCGCGGGCGGACCCGGAAGGGGTCGCGTTCGCGGGCGGGGTCGAGGTCGAGGGTCACGGCGAGGTCGGAGCCGTCGCGTTCCGCCGTGACGAACCAGTTCTCGCCCTCGCCTTGGCGCTGCGCGATCCAGCGCAGGCAGGAGAGGTGGAGCGGGCCGCTCTCCGCCCAGGCGCCGAAGTCGCCGGTGTACGTGCCGTCGACTTCGCCGGTGAAGGCCAGGGTGCGCCCGGCCCCGCGCTGCCAGAAGGCCAGGAGCGGAGACTGGTATTCGTCCAGGGTGCGGGCCCCCAGACCCGCCCCGGGACGCAGATAACAGAGGTTGTAGCCGCCGATCGGCGGCGGATCCCCGGGCGGGACCTCCGCCACCAGGGGCAAGTCCTCCGCCCAGGCAAAGGAGGTCGGCTCCTCGACGAACGCCCCCCGGAAGACCGTCAGCGTCTCCTGGGCAAAGAGCTGGGGCAGTTCCTCGGCGGCGGCGGTGAAGTGGATGTTGCCGCCGCCCCGCGCGGCGATGTCCTTGAGCAGTTCGGCATCGCTGTCCCGCTCCGAGCCGAGGCCGATGACGCTCAGGGTGACGCCGATGTCGCGCAGGCGGGCGACCAGGTCCTGGTACTTGCCTGGCTCCTCCGCGTCGGCGGCATCGGCAAAGAGGATGACATGGCGGGTGCCCGCGCCGGCCTTGGCGATCATGTCCGCGGCATGGCGCAGCCCTTCGTAGACGAAGATTCCGCCCCCCATCGAGGTGATCGCGCGGATGCGTCGGGCCATGCCGGCGCGTTCCTCCCCGACTTTGGCGAGCGGGACGACCACATGGGCCGATGAGTCGACCGCGAGCACGCCCAGTTCGTCGTGGTCGGTGAGCAGTCCGAGGACCGCCGCCGTCCCCTGGTTTGCCAGATCCATCTTGGTCAGTCCCCCGGGCACCCCCGCCGCCATGCTGCCGCTGCGGTCGAGGACGACCACCACGGCGGTGCTGAGCTTGCGATGTTCGCGGCGCAGTTCCATGCTCACCGGCAGCAGTTCGTCCAGAGGTGAATTGAAGTAGCCGCCGACGCCGAAGCTCTGCCGTCCGCCCGTGAGCATCAGCCCGCCGCCCAGATCCGTGATGAAATGGGCAAGGGCGTCCTGCCCGGCATGGCCGATCCGCGCCGCTGGCATATTCTCGAGCACCACACCGCGGAAGCGCGACAGGCCATTCAGGCTCCAGTCCATTGCCTCCGGGGCCAGGTGTTCCAAGTCCACCCCCCCGGCCCGGGCGAGCACCGGCAGGCGCGAGTCGGGATGTCCGGCATGCAGCAGGGGCTTGGCGCCGAGCACCGCGATGATGGCGTCGGCCCGGTTGTTTTCCGGATAGGGATCCGCCGGCGGGGTGGTGATTTCAAGTTGGTAGCGGGCGTTGCCGGGCACGGCCAGCCGATCCTGGAAAAGCAGGTGGCGGCGCCCCGCCGCCAGGTCCGCCGCGCCGCTGCCGAGCTCCTCGCCATCCCGCAGCAGCCGATAGCGGATGGCCATCGGTTCCGGCACGAGCAGTTCGGCGCTGAACTGGAAGGCCTCGCCTGGTTCCACGGTCGTGGGCAGGTCGATGCCGAGAATGGCCGGGTCGAGGCCGGTTGCGCGCGCCATCAGGCGATGGTCGATGGGCACGGTCGCGCCCTGCCCAAGGCCGATGTCCAGGGGATCCGTGTCCGTGAATCGGCCGTCGCCCAGGACCAGGATGCGGCCATGGCGGTCGCGGGGCACCAGGCCGCGAGCCAGTTCGAGGGCGGCGCCGAGGCGGCTGGCGGTGCCCGCCTGGTAGCTGGTGAATCCGGGGAAGCGGACGGGTTCGGGCATCTGCTCGAGGTGGACGGTCTCGGCGAAGCTGACCACGGCGATGCGGTCATGCTTGCCGCGTTCCTTCTCCAGCAGGCGGATGATTTCGGCCTGGCGTTCAGTCGCATCGGCGGGCAAGGAGGCGGAACGGTCCGCCACCACCACCAGTACTCCGCCGCGCCGCTCCAGTTCGAGGCGGGGTTGCGCCAGGGCAAGGATGCCCATGGCGAGGATCAGGCCATGGAGCAGGTGGTGGCAATGGTCGGGGCCGCGCCGACGCCACCAGAGCCACCCCAAGGGTGCGGCCAGCAGTAGCCAGGCCGGGGCAAGCAGGTGCAGGCCGACATGGAAAGGCATCACCGCGACCGGCCTCCCCTTTCGTCTTTGCGTGCGCGTCGCGCACGGAAGAGGCCACGGATCCGGGCCAGGTGGTCGGTACTGAGGCCGCCCAGGATGCGCTTGGTCTCCAGCGTGCGGGTGTCGGTCCGTTCAAGGTGCCGCCGGGCATGGTCCGCCACCTCGTCCGGGCGCCCGAGCCGCCCCATCTCCTGTAGGTAGTTCTCGTGGTTCCGGCGGATCTCCGCTGCGGTCGCCGCGTCCTGCCGCAAGGCCTGGCGGATATAGTCGCTGGCGTGGAACATGCCCTCCAGCGGGACGAGGGGATCTTCGGGGGTGGGGGCT
>CAZBDL010000093.1:0-9838 GCA_964490525.1 uncultured Victivallales bacterium
AACATGCCCTCCACGCCGGAGGCCATCGAGGTCTTCCTGGACAGCAAGGTGCTCTACGGCCCGGGCAAGGCGGCGAACGCCGGCGGCGTGGCGGTCTCCGGCCTGGAGATGTCGCAGAACTCGATGCGCCTGAGCTGGACCCGCGAGGAGGTCGACGCCCGCCTCAACGACATCATGGTCAACATCCACCGCGCCTGCTACCAGGCCGCCGAGGAGTACGGCACCCCGGGCAACTACGTCAACGGTGCCAACATCGCCGGCTTCAAGAAGGTCGCCGACACGATGATCTACCACGGCATCTGATCGCCGGCGGCAAGCGTCCCGGTTCCGACAGTGCGGGCGGCAAGGCAACCCCTTGCCGCCCGTTTCTTTTGCCGGGGACCGGCGGGTCGGTGTCCCCTGACGTTGCCCTGAAGAGGCCCGCCGCCCGCCCGGCAGTTCGCCACGCATGCCCGGTGCCACTTGCGCGTTGAGCGTTGGACGTCGAGCGTTATGATGGCCGGCCCCGGCGGGCCCTCAGCGCAGGCGGACGCGGGGATCGGCCCAGGCATAGGCGATGTCGGCGGCCAGGTTCATGAGGATGAAGAGGCCGGCGGTGACGACGACCAGCGCCTTGACGGTCTGCAGGTCGGCGTTCATCAGGGCGTTGTAGCCGAGGAAGCCGAGCCCGGGAATGCCGAAGTAGCTCTCCAGCAGGAGGCTGCCGGTGAAGAGGAAGGGCAGGGTGGCGCTGGCCCGGGTGATGACCGGAATCGCCGCGTTGCGCAGCAGGTGGTGCCCGTAGATGCGCAGCGGAGTGCAGCCCTTGGCCCGCGCGGTGCGCAGGTATTCGCGGTTCAGTTCGTCGACGAAGACGGTGCGGTAAAAGCGGACGCCGCCGCCGAGGCCGCTGGCGATGCCCACCAGGATTGGCAGGGCGAGATGGCGCGCGGAGCCATAGCCCCACACCGGGAAGAGGTTCCAGCGGTAGGCCAGAAACCATTGTCCGGCGATGATGAAGACGAGGTAGCTGACGCTCATGCCGGCGACCGAGACGACCATGATCAGGCGGTCGGGGAGGCGTCCCTGCCAGGCGGTCGCCGCCAGCGCCAGGGCGATGCCGATGAGGATCTCGCCGAGGAACACCGGCAGCATGAGCAGGAGCGACGGCCCGGCGCCCCGCCAGAGGACCGTGCGGATCGGCTCGCGCGTCAGCAGGGTCTGGCCGAAGTCTAGGAAGCGGACATGGGGAAAAGTAGCGGAGAAGGACACCAGTTCGCCCAGCGCCGCCAGCATCTGGCTGTCCCATGGCGAATCCTGGCGGCGTTCGCAGCGGATCGACCGGAATTCGGCATGGGACGGGATCTCCAGCACGAACTCAGGCTTGATCTCGGCGCCCTTCAGGGGCAGGACCAGGGTTTGCCAGCGATCCGCCACGAAGGATCCGCTAGGCATGTGGTGCATGGCACCCCGCCAGCGCAGGACCAGGCGGTATTCCCCCTGCGGCTCGAACTGGCGCTGCAGCACCAGGCGGCCGCGGCGCAGGTGCAGCGCGCCGTCGCGAAATTCACCGTCGCCCGCCAGCGTTACCCCGGGCAGGTTGCGCTCGGCATCGAAGGTCGCCCCCGGGTACAGCTCGGTGCGCCGCCAGCGTCCCCAGAAGAGCGGACGGTCCGCCGCCAGCGCGGTGCGCAGGTCCTCGACCTCGCGCGGCGTCGGATTCTTGCCTAGCAGCACGGCCGCCGGGTCGCCCGCCGCCACGCGGAAGAGCAGGAAGGTCACCGCCAGCACCCCGAGCAGGATCAGCAGCGCGTAGGCCGAGCGCCTGGCGACGTATCCGGTCATGGCATGGGCTTGCCCAAGGCCTGCATGACCTTCTTCAGGTCGGCCCAGGCGTCCTTCTTGGCGGGGGGGTTGCGCAGGAGATACGCGGGGTGGAAGGTCGGCATGGCCGGGATGCCCTGGAACTCGTGCCAGTGGCCGCGTAGCTTCGAGACGCCGGTCTTGCCGAGCAGCCAGCCGACGGCGGTGGCGCCCAGCAGGACAAGGACCTTGGGTTGGACGATCTCGATTTGGCGGACGAGGTAGGGCAGGCAGGCCGCGCCTTCCTCCTCGGTGGGCTGGCGGTTGTCGGGGGGGCGGCACTTGACGATGTTGGCGATGTACACGTCCTCGCGGCGGAACTGCATGGCCACGATCATCTTGTCGAGCAGTTGCCCCGACCGGCCTACGAAGGGGCGCCCCTGGAGATCTTCGTCCCGCCCCGGGCCCTCGCCGATGAACATCAGCTTGGCCGTTGGCGAGCCGTCCGCAAACACCGAATGGCTGCGCCCGGCATGGAGCGGGCAGCGCGTGCAGGCGGCGGCCAGCCGGGCCAGCTCCGCGAGGTCGCAGCCGGACAGGTCGAGGGCTGGCGGCAGGGGCGCCGGGGATCCCTTGCCCTGACGGGGCGTGCGCCGTCGGGGCGCCGGGGCGGCGAGCGGCGCGAACACCGCCGATGGCACCACCGGGGCGGGATCCGCCAGGCGCGGGCTGGCCAGGACGTCCAGCATCTGGTCGAAGAGGTTCTCGGGCGGGGAGGGCGGACGGGACATCGTGGATCCTGCTTGGGCTAGGGGTTCCAAGGCGTCATTCGAGGCCGGCCGCCCGCTGGCGGCGCCGCTGTTCGAGGAAGGCGACGTGACGGCGGATCTCGTCGGCGAGATCCTCCCGGAAATCGCCGCGGTACTCTTGCCAGAGCGCGATGGCCTCGGCATAGAGGCCGTCGCGCTCGAGGATCTCGGACCGCGACTTGAGGCGCTCCAGCTCCTCGCGGCACAGCTGGTCGCGGCGCTCGCGGATGACTGCCAGGGCGCGTTCGTTCATGGCCTGCAGGTCGGCCGCCACCTGGCTGGCCAGCGCCGTCTCACCGAGGCGCTCCGCTTCGCGCCCTGCCTGGGTCAGGGCCAGGTAGGTCCGGTTGAAGCGATCCCGGGTCGGTTGGCGGCGGAACTCGTCCAGTTCGGCCGCAGCCAGCCGATAGCGGGCGTTGACCGAACGCACCTCGTTTTCGTGCAGGCTTTTCCGCAGGATGCGGTGGAAGCCCAGCAGCGCCGCCAGGAGCACTGCCAGCAAGGCCGCGATGCGCAGGAGGCGCATCTGTCCCGGGGTCGGGCCCGGCGGCGCCGACGGCGACGACGGCGACGACGGCGCGGGCCTTGGCCGCGCCGTTGCGGGCCCCGGGGGCGGGGCGGCGACGGCGCGCGGCTCGGCGGCCTCCGGAGACCTGGAGGGAAGGGGCGGGGGCGCCGACGGCATCCCGGACTCGTCCGCCAGCACCTCGTCGTCCAGCTCGCCCAGCGCGTCCTCCAAGTCGGCGATCGCCTCGTCCCACGAGCCGTAGCGATCGTCCTTGCGCTTCATCATCATGCGCATGCAGATGCGGCTGGCGTCCTCGCCCAGGTCCGGTCGCGTCGCGCGCGGGTCCGGCACCGGGTCGCTCAGGTGCGAGGCGATGATCGCCATCGCATTCTCGTGCTCATACGGCGGATGGCCCGTCAGCAGGTGGAAGAAGGTCGCCCCCAACGAATACATGTCCGCCCGGAAGTCGATGTCCTTTTCCGCTTTCGCCTGCTCCGGGCTGACATAGAGGGGGGAGCCGACCATCATGCCGGCGACGGTCAGCTCGACGTCCTGTCGGGCCACATATTTGGAGATGCCCAGGTCCATCAGCTTGATGTCGCCGTCGCCGGTGACGATGATGTTGGCCGGCTTGATGTCGCGGTGGAGCAGGCGGTGCCGTTCCCAGGTGTGGCGCAGGGCCTCGGCGACCCCGAGGACAATGCGCAGGGCCTCCTGCTCGGCAAAGGCCTCCCCTGACTCGAGCCGGTGCTTGAGATCCCGTCCCGGCACGAAGGACATGGAGAAGTAGTGGGTCCGCCCGTCGAAGCCCACCTCGATGGCCTTGACCACATTCGGGTGCTCGATCTGCGCCAGCGTGCGCACCTCGCGGTAGAAGCGTTGCAGGTAGCCGTCGTCGTCGGCGAATTCGCCCTGCAGCACCTTCAGCGCCACCTCGCGCCCCCCCATCGAGAGCTGCCGCGCCCGGTAGACCTCCCCCATGCCCCCCAGCCCGATGCGTTCGGCCACCTCGTAGTCGCCGATGATCGATCCCGCCGGGAAGGTCGGCCGCGGCGGGGAGAACTCGACGCCGCAATGCGGACACGGATGGCGCGTCTCCGTCCGTCCGTCGTCCCAGGTGAAGTCCCGGCGGCATTGCGGGCACTGGTAGGTGTCGATCATGGCTCCACATCCCGTTGCGCCCTGATCCTGGCCATTGGCGGACTGGCGGGCGGCCCATACCATAGCGCCGCCCTGCCGCGTGCGCCATGCCGACCCCGGCACCGCGAAACCCGGGGCAAATCCCCGGACGGGCACCGCCTCCGCCCGCGCCAATAAATTTGTCCATGCAGCCGAATCCGACCTTGCATTTCCCCCCAATCCCTGTATGATTATCCGCTTTTAGAGGGTGCGGGAATAAGCCGTCGAGACGCCTTCTCATGCAATGGGGACTGAGCCATGGTGATCAGTGGTCTGAACCGGTACTTCGCGCGGCATGGCCGCGTGACGCTGGGGGTGCTGGCGATTGTCATCAGCGTCTCCTTCGTGCTGTACCTTTCCAACTTCAGCGTCGCCAGCCTCTTCTCCTATCGTTACCGCGATGACGTCGGGACGATCGGCGGCAAGGCGGTCTCGCGTGCCGACTACATTGCCCAGATCGACCGCACCATCCTCAGCCTGTGCCTTGACTCCCCACTCTACACGCCCAAGTCCATCTCGCGCGACCGTGTCGCCCCCGCGGCCGTCCATCGCCTGGTCCAGCTCCAGGCCGCCCGCGAGCGCGGCATCGATGTCGACCAGGAGGACATTGCCGCGTACCTGCGCGAGGCCCCCGTCCTGCAGCGCGACGGCGCCTTCCACCTCGCCACCTACGAGAGCTATGTCAAGGATCAGCTCGAGGCCAACGGCTTCACCCGCCAGGATCTCGACGAGGCCGTCCGCGAGAGCCTGATCATCGAGCGCCTCCAGCGCAGCATCATGGATGCCGTCATCGTCAGTCCCCGCGAAGTCCGCGAGGCCTTTGTCGGCCACCACGAGAAGTTTGCCGTGCGGGTCCTGCGCTTCGAGCCGGAGGCGGCGGACGAGGCCGTCGAGCCGAGCGAGGAGCAGCTCGCCGGATTCTTCGCCCAAGGCCGCGACCGTTACACCATGCCCCCGCGTTGCCGCATCGACGTGGTGCGCTTCAACTACACCGACTTCCAGGAGGCCGCCGCCGTCGGCATCGCCGAGGAGGCCGTCGCCGCCTACTACGGGGCCCATCCCGGTGAGTTCACCGAGGGCGAGGGCGAAGCCGCCAAGGTCAAGCCCCTTGCCGAAGTCGCCGAGGCCATCCGCGCCAAGCTCCTCGACGAGGCGGTCCGCGAGCTTGCCCGCACCGCCGCCGAGCGTTTCGCCGACGATGCCTACAACCATTGCGAGGATCTCGTCGAGCGCGCCCGGGAGGGCGTTCCCGCCGAGATCCGCACCACCGCCTTCCGCGCCTTTGTCGCCGAGCGTGGCCTCGCGCACCAGGAGACCGCCTGGTTCGACGCCGACGCCACCGACATTCCCCGCGTTGGCCGCGAGCCCGACCTGGTCCGCGCCGCCCTCGAGCTTTATCCCGACCAGCCCATCTCCGACGCCATCGCCGGCAACCGTGCCGCCTTTGTCGCCCTCCTCCTCGAGCGCGAAGAAGAGCGTCCCGCCGAACTGGCTGAGGTTAAGTCCCGTGTCCTCGTCGATTTCCGTGAGGATCATGCCCGCAGCCGCGCCCGCGAACGCGCCCGTACCGTCTGCCTCCGCCTGAGCGAGGCGATCGCCGCCGGTTCGGCCTTCCCCGAGGCCGCCGCATCGGTCGGCATCGTCCCTGAGGATATTGACGAATTCTCCGCGTCGCAGCCGCCAATGGTCAAGGACGGCTATCTCGTCGGCGAACTCGCCGCCGCGACGCCGGCCGGTCAGGTCTCAGCGGTACGCGAGACGTATCGCGGTGCCCTGGCCGTTTGGGTCGAGCGACGGACTCCGCCGAGCGACGAGGAATTCGCCAAGGAAGAGGATCCCTTTACGAACCGGTATCGCAGTTGGAAGGCGGGCAATGCCTGGCAAAGCTTCACCCTCTGGTTGGAGTCCCAGGCGAAATTCGTGTTCCAGCCGTGATCCCGTCCCCACCCCCAAGTCCATCGCAGATGTGAGGATTTTATGAGAGATGAAGAAAACAGCAGTTTCCATCAGTCGGGAATCCCGCCCCCTCGTTGAGGAGCCGCGCTTCGCGCTCGGACGTCACTTGACGGTCGAGTACTACGATTGCGATCCGGGCATCCTCCTGAACAGCCATCGGGTGGAGAAGGCATGCATCGAGGCGGCCCAGGTCAGCGGCGCGACCGTGCTGGGCTCGTCTTTTCGCGCCTTTCCCCTCCAGGGCGTCAGCGGGGTGGTGTTCATCCCCCAGTCCCATCTTTCGTTCCACGCCTGGCCTGAGCACGACTACGCCGCGATGGATTTCTTCGTCGGCGGCAATGGCGTCGACTTCGACAAGGCTGTCGCCTCTCTCCAGTCGGCGCTGAATGCCGAGGTCGCCATTGTCTCCGGCGACATGCACCGTGGCATCGTGTCCAACAATGGCGTGGAAAAGCATGTGCCGGTCTGTGAGGACCGCACCCACATCTACACCCTCTCCTGGCGGGAGAAGTTCGCGCAGAGCAAGGCTTGGGGCCTGCTGTCGTCGGTCGACATCTACGATTGCGACCCCGACCTCATCCGCGACGAGCATGCCATCCGCTGCTTCGTCTACGAGCTCTGCGACCGGATCGAGATGAAGCGCTTCGGCGAGTGCACTGTCGTCAACTTCGGCGAGGATGAACGGGTGGCCGGGTTCAGCATGACCCAGCTCATCGAGACCTCGCTGATCTCCGGCCACTTCGCCAACGCCAGCAACGCCGTCTACCTGGACATCTTCAGCTGCAAGTTCTACGAGCCCCGGACGGCTGCCGAGTTTGCCGTCTCCTTCTTCAAGGGCAAGAGCTACAAGCTCCAGGTGGCGATGCGCCGATAGGCGATGCCGCGCATGATGGACAACACCCCACCCCGGCCGGGCCGTCACGGTCCGGCCGGGGACTTTTTTGATCCCGGCATGTGCCCGCCACCCCGGGAACGTCCCTCTCCGGATGGGCGTGTCGGGTTCCGCTGCCAGGCGGGGACCAGCCTCCGGCCCAACCCCAGGACTGCGGCCCGCCGCCGCCCGCATCCCCATGATTGACGCCCGGAACATTGCCAAGCACTACGGCGCGCAGACGGTGTTGCGCGACGCCACCTTCCAGGTGAATGCGGGGGAGCGGGTTGGCCTGGTCGGGCCGAACGGCGCGGGCAAGACCACGCTCTTCGGGCTGATCATCGGCGAGATCATGCCCGATGCCGGGACGATCGTCTTTGCGGGAACTCCGCGCATCGGCTACCTGCGCCAGCAGTTCAGCGTCTACGACGGGGCCGCGACGCTGCTTGGGCATGCCTCGGGCGGCCGGCCCGACCTGCTTGGGTTGCATGACGAGATGGAGGCCCTGGAGCGCTCGCTGGCCGGGCTTGACCCGGCGGCGCAGGCGTCCGCCCTGGCCCGGCTCGGCCGCCTGCAGAGCGCCTACGAGGCGGGCGGCGGCTATGCCCTGCCGGTGCGCGCGGCCGCCGCCCTTTCCGGGCTGGGCTTTCCGGAAGGGCACTTCACCCGTCCCTTCCAATCGTTCAGCGGCGGCTGGCAGATGCGGGCGGAGCTGGCGCGCGTGCTGGTGGCGGCCCCGGACCTGCTGCTGCTGGACGAGCCGACTAACTATCTCGACATTCCCGCCATCGAGTGGCTGCGCGAATATTTGCGTGGCTTCGACGGCACCCTCATGCTCATCTCGCACGACCGCTACCTGCTGAACTCGCTGACCACGACGACCATCGAGGTGGCCAACGGCACGGCCGAGCGCTACCATGGCGGCTACGACCGCTACGTCCAGGAGCGGGAGCAGCGCGTCGCCCAGCGCCTGGCAGCCGCCAAGAGCCAGGAGCGCGAGCGCGAGCAGGCCCAGCGCTTCATCGACCGCTTCCGTGCCAAGAACACCAAGGCCTCCCTGGTCCAGAGCCGGATTAGGAAGCTCGCCCGCATGGAGGAGGTTGTCGTTCCCCAGCGCATTGTCAGCCGCGGGCGCATCCGCCTGCGGCCTCCCGCGCGCTGCGGCCACACGGTCGCCTCTCTCGAGGAGGTCGGCCTGAGCTATGACGGCACCATCTTTGTCCTGCGCGGACTCTCGCTGGCCATCGCCAACGGCGAGAAGCTTGCCCTGGTCGGCCTCAACGGCACCGGCAAGTCGACCCTGCTGCGCATCCTCGCCGGCAAGCTGGCGCCGACCGAGGGGCGCTGCTTGCTCGGCCACAACGTGACCCCCGGCTACCAGTCCCAGGAGTTCGCCGAGACGATGGATCCGGAGCGCACCGTCCTGGAGACGATCACCGCCTGCAGCGGCCCGGCCACCCTCCAGGAGATCCGCACCCTCCTGGGCGGCTTCGGCTTCTCCGGCGAGGCCGTCGACAAGCCCGTCTCCGTGCTCAGCGGCGGCGAGAAGGTCCGCCTCGCCTTTGCCCGCCTGCTGGTCAATCCCCCGAACTTCCTGATCCTCGACGAGCCGACCACCCACCTCGACATCGCCGCCCGCGAGTCCCTCGAGGACGCCCTCCAAGCCTTCCCGGGGACGGTCTGCATGGTTAGCCACGACATCCAGTTCGTGCGCCGCGTCGCCACCCGCATCGCCGCCATGTCCCCGCCCGCCCTGCGCCTCTACTGCGGCAACTACGACTACTATTGCGACAAGCTCCGCCAGGAGCGGGCCGACGCCGTCGCCCCCGTGGCGACGGAAGCCCGCGGCGAGTCCGAGCGCAAGCTTCAGCGCCGGGAGCGCGCCGCCGCCGTCCAGGAACGGGGGCGGCGGCGGCGCGAGGTCGCCACCGTCATCGCCGACCTCGAGCGCCAGATCGAAGCCTGCGAAAACGAGGAGAAGGCCCTGGCCGCATGCCTCCAGGAACCGGCCCCGGACACTGACTTCGCCCGGGTCAACCGACGCCTCCGCGAGATCCACTACGAGCTGCCCCTGCTCATGGAGTCATGGCAGGAGGCCGCCGAACGGCTGCAGGCCATCGACACCGAGGCCCCCCCGCCCGTATCCCCGTGAACCATCCCGGGACGCGATCCAACGAGGGTCTCGGCCCCCGTCCGGGCCGGGCATAAAAAACGTCCCGGGGCGCGGGCGCGCCCGGGACGCAGGAGGAAACCAGGATCGCAGGCTAAAGGGCCTCGCCCTTCTCCCAGCGCTGGAAGCGGCGGACGGTCAGGCCAGGAATCGCCTTCTCGGTCGAGACCTTGTCGTCGCGCAGCCACGGCTGCTTCATCAGGCAGACCTCCGTGTGCCACTTGCCCAGCTTGCCCTGGACGATCTTGTCGACGATCTCCGCCGGCTTGTCCTTGATCTGCTCGGCGGCGACCGCCTTTTCGCGGGCCACGTCCTCGGCCGGGATGTCCCCCGGCACGATGTACTTCGGCTGAAAGGCCGCGATGTGCATGCACACGTCGGTCAGGACCCGTCCGTCGTCGACCTTCCCCGCTGCCTCGATCATCACCCCGATGCGCCCGCCCATGTGCAGGTAGCAGGCGCAGGCGCCGCCGTCGCTCGTCCAGCGGATCGCCCGGCGCAATTGCATGTTCTCGCCGATCGTTGCGATCAGGGCGGTGACGATGTCCTTCTCGCGCTCCTGG
>CAZBDL010000094.1:0-9695 GCA_964490525.1 uncultured Victivallales bacterium
CTGCTTGGGCGTCATGCCCGTGTGCCTCCGGAAGACCACCCCGAAGTAGCTCTGGCTGGCGAAGCCGCATTCCCGGGCGACCTGGTCGATGCTCAGGTTGGCCCCCCCCAGAAGCGCCTTGGCCGCCTCGATCCGGGTCCGGGCCACGAACACGGAGAACGGCATCCCGCATTCCTCCTTGAACAAGTGGATGAAGCGTGACGGGCTGAGGCCGCAGCGCCGGGCCGCCGCCGCCACGGTCACGCCTTGGCGGCAGTGGCGGACGACATGCCCGATGGCCGCCTGGATGCGGGAATCGCCAACCTTCTCGGTCTGGCGTTGCAGTTCGATCATCGCCTTGCGCTCGACGGCATACCTGCCGAGCACGACGAGGATCGCCTGGGCGGCATTGACCACGTCCTCCCGGAACATGGGCAACCGGCGAAAGGCACCGCGGCAAGAGGGATAGGGACAACTGCCCTGCGTCGGCGGGCGCATGGGACCCAGTTGCAGGTAGCCATCGTAGTCGCCTCGCGTAAAGAGGGGCACGAACAGCTCCACCGCTCCGGCATGGCAACGATGCCGGAACGGCTTGCGCTCCGTCCTTGCCCGCGCCTCGACCACGGTGCTGTCGTTCGCCAGACAACGCGAGTAGTCGCCCAGGTGCCCCTTCACCATCTCGCAGAACGGCTCGAGATGCAGGCACTGAGGTCGCGGCAAGCGGTTGTCGAACCACAACCCGTTCGGCCGCTTCCACCTCGCCGACAAGCCGGTCAGCGCGCTCAGCGCCTCCATCAGCCGACTCATCTCATCAATGAACAGGGCCTCGTCCATGGCAAGTCCTTATTCTTGCTCCAACAGCGAATATAGCATAATCGCAACAAATAAATAGCATGGTTTCCGATATCGCTCCCGGCGTCCGCAGCTATCTTGTAAGGCAAAGGAAGAACGCGCCAACACGTCTGAAAGGGGCAGGACATGAGTAATCTAAGGGAATGCAACGGGACGCATCGTCAGTCGTCCGGCGCCGCCGCCCTCCTGCTGTCGGGCCTGCTGGCATGGGCATTGGCGTCGCTGCTGCCGACGGTCGCCGTGGGTGCCGACCCGAACGAGTTCCTGGTCTTCAACTATGTCCGCGCATCGGACGGCGTCGTGGGCATGCCGGGCCGGTTGTTCGTCCCGCCGGGCTATGACCCCGGACAGTCCTACCCCCTGGTGGTCTTCTACCATGGCTGGGGCGAGCGGGGCACCAACAACACCAGCCAAGTCAACAGCAACATCAACAACCTGCTGGCCAACGCCAAGGCCCGGGGCTTCTTCATCTACGCGCCACAAGCGGGGGATCCGGGGTGGAACCTGACCGCCGTCGAGGCCTCGATGCGCATGGTCGGCTGGGCGCTCCGGCAATACCGCATCGATCCGACCCGCATCTACACGACCGGCCTCTCCAACGGCGGCAACGCGACCTACAACGCCATGTCCAACTACGCGGACGTGCTCGCCGCCGGCGTGCCGATCTGCGGCAACGGCGCCGACGCCCTAAAGGATGCGCAACTCGCCCGGCGACCCCTTTGGCTCTACCACGCCCGGGACGACGGCTCGATTCCGGTGGGCCAGTCGCGCACCCGGGTGAACGCCATCCGCGCCGTGGACGGCAAGCCCGCCGTCAGCTTTCCGCTCAACCTGAATCCGGCCAATCCCTACTATAACAATGGCGAGCCCTACTACAGCGATGGTTCGACGTTCTACGGCGAGGATCTGCTGCGCTACACGGAGTATGCCAGCGGCGGGCACGCCATCTGGGGCCGCGCCCACAACGAGCCGCAGATGTACGAGTGGATGCTGGGCCAGGAGCTGGCCGGGGCCACCACCCTGAACCCCGGCGAGACCATGCTCTTCGACTTCGGCCAAAACCGGCAGGACGCGGCCGACAGCCAAGGCCACTGCTGGAACAGCAGCTACTACCATTACGAAAAGTATGTCGACACCATGATCCTGCCGTTCTGCCGGATATCCTCCGGCGAGCGCACCTGGGTGATGCTGCAGGTCAGCCAACGCTTTGGCGGATACCACCTGGCGGATGCGTCGGTTGGGCAGACCGCCCACGACGACATCATCGGCCTGGATGGATGGGTCACCCAGAACCTGCCCGCCCCCGGCGCCGCGATCCGTCTGTACGGCCTGGTTCCAGGGGCCGCCTACCGGCTGGAGGCCTTCGCGACCACCCACAGCGACGACCAGGGACGCTCCCGACTGACCCGCTATGCCATCGGCGACGAGTCCGTCGAGCTGGATCCCTATCTGAATCAGGCCGCCACGGCGGTCTTCTCCCGCGTCCTCGCCGACGCCGACGGCATCATCGAGATGGAGGTCCTCGCCGCCCCCGGCACCACGGCACGCAATGGCCTGATCAACGCCTTGGCGCTGACCGCCCTCGACGATGCCCCACCGCCACCACCCCCCGCCGCGCCGACCGGACTGTCCGCCAATACCATCACGGACGCCGGGCTGAATCTCGCCTGGCAGGACAACAGCGACAACGAAGCCGGCTTCCGCATCTACTGGAGCACCGCTTCCACGCGCCCGCCTACGCCGGGGTTGACCACGGCGGCAAACGCTGCCGTCTGTTCCGTGACAGGCCTCCAGGCCGACACCCTCTACCACTTCTGGGTCACCGCCGCCAATGCCGGCGGCGAGTCCGCCGCCGCCGTCACCAGCGCCACCACGCTGGCCTCGCCCCCCGGCGGCTACGCCAATGTCGCCCTGAACAAGCCCGCCACCGCCAGCTCCACCTACCAGGCGTACACGGCCAACCTGGCGGTCGACGGCAACACCACCGACCATGCCAGCCGCTGGATCTCCGCCGACTCCACCCCGCCCCATGTCCTCGACATCGATCTCGGCGGGGCCTTCGACGTGGACAAGATCAAGCTCTTCACCGGCTACCGCGCCGCTCCCGACCAATGGTCGGTCGGCGCCTACCTCATCGAGTATTTCGACGGCTATTCGTGGCACGCCCTCGTCAATGCCACCGGCAACACCGTCGACAACACTGAACACACCTTCCCGGCGACCCGCATGACCCGCCTCCGGCTCTCGGCCCTGGCCAGCCTCCAGGATCAGCGCGCCCGCATCTACGAACTGGAAGCCTATGGCCGCCCCGCCGGCCCGGAAAGCCGGTTCTCCCTGACGGTCGACGCGACCAACGGCACGGTCGCCCGCGATCCAGATCAGGCCGAATACCTGGCCGGGACGTCGGTTCAGCTTGTCGCCACCGCCGACGAGGGCCATCAGTTCAGCCACTGGGACGGCGACCTTGACGGCAGCGACAATCCCGCCAGCCTGGTGATGGATGCGGACAAGTCCGTCACGGCACACTTCGTGCCACTGCCCCCGCCCCCGCCCTCTGCGCCCTCCGGCCTGGTCGCCGAAAACCTCACCCCCAACGCCCTGACCCTACGCTGGCAGGACAACAGCGACGACGAGACCGGGTTCGCCATCTCCTGGAGCCTCGACGGCATGCGCCCGGCGATGCCGAACCTGACGGTTGCCGCCGCCGCCACCAGCGCCGCCGTCTCCGGCCTGACCCCCGGCGCGACCCACCACTTCTGGGTCGTTGCCGTCAACGATTCCGGCGAGTCTGGCGCCGCCACGGCCACGGCCGTGACCTCCGGCGGCAACTACTTCAACATCGCCCTCGGCAAACCGGCCACGGCCAGCTCCGTCTACCAGTCCTACACGGCCAACCTGACGGTCGACGGCAACACCACCAACCATGCCAGTCGCTGGATCTCCGCCGAAAACGGCCTGCCCCACATCCTCGAGGTCGACCTCGCCGGAAGCTTCGACGTCAACCACCTCAAGCTGTTCACCGGCTACCGCAACTACCCCAACCAATGGGCCATCAGCAGCTATCGGATCGAGTACCACGACGGCCAATCCTGGCACCCCTTGGCCGATGTCATCGACAACACCCTGGACAACATCGAACACGTCTTCCCGGCACGCCGGATGACCCGCCTGCGCCTCTCCGTGCGCAACGCCCTCAAGGACACCCGCGCCCGCATCTACGAACTCGAGGCCTATGGCTGGCAGGCCCTCGCCACACCGACCGTCCACACGGTCACCTTCCTCGCCCTCGATGGCGGCACCGTCAACGGCGTCGATTGCCTCACCCAGACCGTGGCCAACGGCGGCGAGGCCGAACCGGTGATGCCCGAGGCACCCCCAGGATTCGAGTTCGTCGGCTGGACCGGCGACATTGTTTGCCCCACCCCCTTCCTCGCCCTCTCCCCGGTCGTCGCCAGCATGACGGCGGTCGCGAACTTCGCCGCCACCGAGAGGATCACCGTCGGCTCGCGCTTCATGGTCTCCGCCGAGGAGGCTGGCGTTCCCGCCTTCACCAGGGCCCCGAAGATTGCCGCCATCTATTTCGATCCGGTCAGGGATCCCTTGCGCCAGGCGCCGAAACGCTCCGCCGCCAAGGTCCTGGGCAAGATCCGCAAGGGCGAGGCGATCGAGGCCGTCGCCGTCATGTGGATCAAAAGAATCCGCCTCCATGACGCGAAATTATTCAAGGCCGGACAGAAGCTCGGCACCGACGCCGCCACCTGGCTGAGCGAACAACCGGCCTCGCTGCCGCTGAATCTGCAGATGCATGCCGTCAGCAAGGAGAATGGCCGCACCGATGTGGACGCCATCCGCACCATCGCCTTGGGCGGCCCGGTTATCGACCGGGTGACCGACGCCTTCGCCGAGGATGTCGCCAGCGCCTCTTCCGGCATGGCGATCACCCTGCACGGACAACGTTTTGGCAGCAAGGCTCCGAAAGCCTGGCTCGAGCATGTCGACGCCAAGACCGGCGCCGTCCGGCGCCTGAAGCTGAAGACGCTCCACCCCCTTGCCCATGCCGACGCCAAGGGCAAGCCCGCCGCCAGCGCGATGGATCCCGATTCCAGCGCCAGCACCCTCAAGCTCGCCCTCCCGGTCGCCTTTCCGAAAAGCTGGGATCATGACGTCAGGCATGACCTGGTCATCGACAATGGCATCGGCATCGCCACCTTCCCCTTCGCCACCCGTCCATGAATCGCACGACCATGCACCACTCCCTCCTCAGGCTGCTGCGGAGTGCGAACTCCGCAGCGGCTCTTTCCCGTCTTTCGGGTAGCCCCGGCATGGCCTCGACAGCCCCCCCCCCGCCACCCACGATGAAAAGCCCGGCCACGGCATTCACCTTGATCGAGTTGCTCGCCGTGCCAGCCGTAGCCCATCGGGCGAAGGCAAGTTCAATGAGGTCATTCACCCTCATTGAACTGTTGGTGGTGATCGCGATCATCGCAATCCTTGCCGCCATGCTCCTGCCCGCCCTGCAGAAGGCCAAGGACTACGCCCGGCTGATCTCCTGCCTGAACAACATGAAGCAGGTCGGCCTCGGCTATCAGATGTATGCCAGCGACTTCGACATGCACATGCCCTGCCACAAGCCCGCCCTCAACGGCCAATGGAACAAGTGGGGCTACATGTTCGACGGGCTGGAACAGGCCTTGGCCCCGTATCTCGGGGCAAAGACCTATGCGGACACCGAAACGACCGGCCACCCGCTGTGGATTTGCCCCGCCTCGCCCATCGTCTGGAAGAATCTCGGCACGAACTGGAAGGGCTACTGGCACGATGACGATGCCCTGGTCAAGTCCATCAACAACGCCTACGAGGGCCTGTATTACCACTACGCGAACTCGCCGCTAGACACCAGCGCTCCGGGGGCGACAGCCCCGCTTCGCGATCCCGGGGCCATCAAGCTCTCCACGTTCCGGGCCAATCCCGCCGCCACCCCGGTGCAGTTCTGCTCGCGACGACGCAGCGGCGGTGCCAGGTGGGCCCTGCCCAATTCCAGCGGCGTCCTGACCAACGACGGCCTTGGCGCCGCTTCCTGGCACAAGCAATATGCCCACGGCCCCCGTCCAACCATCTTTGCCGACGGCCATGCCAAGTCTCTCGTCTCCTGGGAATACACCGTCCATCTCCGCCAGTCCATCATCACCGGCCCCTACAGCTCATACAACCTGATCACCGGTGGCGGCTCTCCCGCGCACGGTCCCTTCGACTTCGCCATCGCCGAATATTGAGGCGACGACCAGCCGTTGGCGTTCCACAGCCGAGGTGCTATTCCAGGCGAACCTTCTCGACGTGGGGCAGGTCGCGGCCGAGGAAACGGGCGGCCTGACGAGAGAAGACGGCGGGCAGGTCGGTGACGAAGAACCGCTCGCTGCCCACGGCCTCGGGGTCGGCGGCCAGGCCATGCTCGGCAATGAAGCCGCGGACATAGGCGGCGCAGGATTCGGCACTGTCGATGATCGCCGCCCGCTCCGGCAGCCAGGACCGCAACGCCCCTCGCAACAGGGGATAATGGGTGCAGCCAAGCAGAACGGCGTCCGGCGGACTCGTCCGCAAAGGCGCGAGGTACAGCTCCAGGGCCTGGCCGCAGATCGGATGCCCGGACAGGCCCTCCTCGACGATCGGCACGAAGAGCGGGCAGGCGATGCCCTCGACCCGCACCGCCGGGTTGCGGCGCTGGATCTCGCAGCGGTAGGCCTCGCTGGCGATGGTCGCGCGCGTGCCGAGTACCGCCACCCGCGCCGGCCCGGCGGCCAGGACGGCGGCGGCACCCGCCTCGACCACGCCGAGGACCGGCACCCGGCACTGCGCCCGCAGCTCGGGCATCGCCAGGGCCGAGACCGTGTTGCACGCCACCACCAGCAGCTTGATCTCCCGCCCCAGCAGGAAGGCCGCATCCTCCAGGGCGTAACGGCGGACGATGTCCGGCGACTTGTCCCCGTACGGCACCCGCGCCGTGTCGCCCAGATAGAGGATCGACTCCTCCGGCAACGAGGCCCGCAGGGCGGCGACGACTGTCAGCCCCCCCAGGCCCGAGTCGAACACTCCAATCGGACGATTGTCGTGGGCAATGGCTTGCGATCCGCTCATGCGCAACGATATCCTGCGCCATGCCCTTGTCAACGGGGCGAACGCGAAGGATCCCGGATTTGAGGCCGGCATGGCGGCAATGTCTTCTTCCGTTCAGTCGACCTCGGCGGTGCGGATGAATTCGGCGGCGTCGGCGGCATTGCGTAATCCGGCGGTGATGAGGAACTGCTTCAACTTCGGGCCGAACTCGCGCTTCATGGCCTTGAGCCCGTCGAGGTCGGCCCCGATGAACACCTTCTTGCCGGCGTCGATGGTCCGATGGTAGAGCGGCCACCAGCGCGGGTGCTGCTGCGGCTCGGCCCCTGCGCCCGCGGTCCATTGCAGCACCTTCAGCGACTGGATCGAGAGCAGATGCTCGTGATGGCCGAGCGCGCCCGGGCCGTCCCAGTGGTAGATCGAGTACGGGATGCGGTTGCACATCTCCTCGAGCACCGGCACCATGAACTCGCGGAACATGTCCGGCGAGAACATGGCGGAGCAGTCGCACTGGAACTTGGCGCACTGGCCGGGCGCCCAGACCCAGAAATGCGAGCCGCCCGTCTCGTCGCGGATCAGGTCGTACACCGCGTCGTAGTATCGCCAGTAGAGCGCCGTGATCTCCTTCAGGGAGGCGTGGACCCAGTCGGGCCGTTCGATCAGGTCGAACAGCAGCGGCTCCGTGCCGCGCATCGCCGCCAGGGTGTCCAGCCCCTCGATGAAGTCCGGGAATGCGATCATGAACCGGTCTTTGCCCGCGGCCTTGAGCGCCCGGATCAGGCGGAGCTGGAAGTCCCAGTAGACGTTGTCCGCCCGGTACTCGAAACGCGCCGATTCCGGGGTCTCGATGCAGGGCTCGTACCAGACGTTGTCGCCGTTTTCGCGGCTTTCGCAGCCCAGGTACAGCGCCAGGCAGTCCGGGCCCAGGCACGGGCTGGCAGTCGGCACGGATTCGGCCAGGTACTCCCTGTCGATGCAGGCGCGCGTGTTCCAGTTGACGCGGAAGTCGAAGTCCTTGGTGGTGTAGCGCGGACAGGTAACATCTTCGGGCTGCGGCAGTTCGGGTACATGTTCTAGCGGCTCTGTGCGCGGTGCGCTCAGCAGCAGTGCGGGTCGGCCAATGTCGCCGCCCTGCCACCACACGGTCAAGCGCTTGCGGACTTCGTCGATGTCGTTTCGGTAGAGCATGGCCATGACCTCCATGGAGTTGCAGTTGATCCATTCCTGCACTATTGTATGGGAAAGAAGGTACCCCGTCTTGGTGCCTTTGTCGTGCATCGTCGGACAATAAAACTACACTATCGGGTACAATCATGATCTGGGGTTCGGCTGGTGCCATGACGGTGAAGGTTCGGAACCGGACGCATGCGCACGACATGCATGAGATCGTCACGTGCCTGAGCGACACCGGCCAGCACTGGGTCAATGGCCGCACCTATCCGTTCCGGAGGGGCCGGACCATCCTGCTGCCGGGGGGCGTGCCGCATCATGTGGTCGGCACAGCACGGGAATCGGCCATGCTGGCATACGTCTGCTTCGACAGTGCCACGCTTGCCGGCGAAGGCGGTCACGACCTGGTCCGGGCGTTGGACCTGACCACGGCCAGCCGCAGCTACGGTACCGGCGTGTCCCCGGAGTATTGTCGGCATACGTTAGCCCTGACGGACCGGCTCCAGGCCGAACTGGCCGGAACCTCGCCCTTTGCTCCGAGCCTGGTGCGCGGGCTGCTGCTGGAGCTGTTGGTGGTCCATTGCCGCAGCCTGGCGCTGGGGCTGAAGACCAAGCCGGATCCATCGGCCGCCCGGATCGCGGTGGCATGCGCCCGGATCAACCAGAATCCCGCGGCGGCGGTTCATCTCGATGCCGAGGCCAAGGCGGCAAGGCTGTCACGTAGCCTGTTCACGCGCACGTTCCGTCGTCAAACCGGCATGAGCCTGATGGAGTTCGTCCTGGTGGCCAGGATTCGCGACGCCATGCGCCATCTGGCGGAAACGCACGAGCCGGTCACCACGGTGGCGTTCGAGTGCGGATTTCGCAATGTGGGCCACTTCCACCGGACCTTCCGGCGCCTGGTGCATATGACGCCGCGGCAGTACCGGTGCGAGGTCGCGCGGCGCGGGCCGTTCGTGGCGGTGCTGTCGGAGGCCCACCCCTCTGGCCGCACCAGGCCTGGCGCCGGTCGCGGCCGTTATGCCGATCATTGAACTCGCGCAGAGACCGCAGAGGACGGGCCCGGCTGGTCGGGGTTAGCCCAAGGGTGCCAGATGGCTGGCGACCTGGCGGTTCATCTCGGTGAGGAGCTGATGGATGCTGGCCAAGGTCTCCAGGCGGAAGGGCGCGAGCGACGCGGCATGGTGCTCCTCGAGCAGGCCCTGCTCGACCTTGCCGACGAAGCGGTCGATCGCCAGCGGATCGACGGCTTGGGGCGTCGCCGCCCAGCGCCGCAGGAAGGCCTGCTCCGGCAGCTCGGGCTGACCCAGCGGCCGGATGCCGATCGGCCGGGCGTCGGTGTGGAACTGGTAGCCCTTCAGCGCCACGATCAGGCTGGTGTAGTCGGTCTCCGCCGCTTTCAGGCGCAGGTACTTGTACTCCATGACGTCGGCCGCCTCCGCCTCCGGCTGATCCTCCCGCGAGAAGTGGAACTTGCGGTCGGAGAAGTTCAGCGAATGGTGCGCGTTGGTGTCCAGCTCGTTGTTGTAGACCCGCCATTCCCGCAACTTGCCGACCCCGTCGCGGCGCAGGTCGCCGCCCAGCAT
>CAZBDL010000095.1:0-9648 GCA_964490525.1 uncultured Victivallales bacterium
TTCTCCGCCGATACTCGTCAGGCACCTGGTCCTTCGTGCCGCCGAATGACTGGGCAATCTCATTCTGGAACATGCCGTATTCCACATGGTTTGCGGTCCCGTTCATCGAGGTCACGCCATCCACCAGGTCCGGATGAAGCGCCGCGAACGTCAAGGACGATGCGCCGCCCATGGAGGCGCCGACCAGGAAGACCCTCCTGGCCTTGTATTTCCTCCTCAAGTCATGGATGAGCTGGACCATGTCCGCCTCGGCCTTCGGCCCCATCCAGGAGGTCGTTGCGCGATAGTCGGGCGATATCGCGATCATCTTGTGCCTTGCGGCAAAATCCCTGAACGCGGAACATTCGGGGCGCGGGTCGGCCGCAAATTGCCTGCGGTCTGAGCCATGCCCATGCAGGCCGATGACCAGGTCGCAATTCCGGGGCCTCCTGCGGCCTGCAGGAAGGATTTCCATGTAGTGCTGCATCGTGCCGTCCGCATCCGCCTTGAAGGCGACGTCCTTGGGTTGGTCAAGGGTTCCGGCGCGAACGGGATGCATCGCGGCAGACATGAACAGTGAGAAGATCATCGCAACGACCTTATGCATCGTGAAGCCCTTTCTTGCGTTGGCGATGGCCTTCGGAAGGCCACGCGCCTCGTTTGGGTGCCGGTTCAATCCATCATGTCGTCATTGGTTCCTCCTGCTGCCTGATGCCGCCTTGCACGCAGAACTTAAGCTTGCCCGAACGCTTGCCGGAAAACTCCACGTAAAGGGAATTGCGGTCGTCCTGCGAGGCAATGATGCCTTCAGCATGGATCTTGTAGGCAAATCCGTTATGCACGGATTCGATTTCCTGCCCATGGATCGACGGCCACTCGGCATCTTTCTTCGGCATGACAATCCTGATCGCCTCGTTTGCGGAATCGATGGCCATCTCGTCCTCGCGAAAGATGATGGCCAGGCCAGCCCTCGATTCCAATGTCAGGGTGTGCGTTGCCTCGTTCGGGACGATTTTCATGCTGCTCCAGTCTATCTCCGTCCATGCCCCATCCCGTCTCAGTTGGATGCGGGCCGAAGCGTCCGACTGTTCCTTCCTCCAGAGAAATCCCTCAACCAATGGCAAGCTGTCAACAATCATTGCCTTGTCGAGGCAGGGTTTGTCCTGATACCGGTCAGGATAATTGGACCGATAAAGATGCAGGTCGCGGATGCGCAATTGGCCATTGTCCACCAGCACTCCGGCCCGGTAGAGGCGGCTGTTATACCAGATTGACCTGCGCTCACGCAGGGCGGAGTCGCTCTTGGCGACGACGGCAAGCGGGGCCGTCTGGGCGAACGTCTTGCCGTACCATGCCCCGGCTTTTTCCATGGTTTCGCAGATGACCTTCCCCTGCCTCCTCAAGTCGTGGAAGAACTCAATCTGCAGCCCATAGCCGTCTCGGATCGCATCCCAGCCGAAACTGTTCTCCTGGCCCGTCTGCACGAAGGAGTATTCGAAGGGAACGCGTTCAAGCATGTTGTCGACGAATGACTTGATCCACCTCGGGTCCCGGCCGTGTTCCCAGACTGGCTCCAGCGTGCATACCCTTTGGCCATTGGCACCGACATCGCAGTCATACTGCTCAATGGGGCAACTGCCGAGAAGCCTGAACACGGGAACGGGTATTTGCTCCTGCGCAGAGTTGCCGGGAACAAAGGCGTTGCCGATCGAGGGATAGTAGGCCCCCCCCCAGAAGCCGCCCCAGAGGGAGTAGCCATCCGTGCCCCACTGGTCCCGGCAGTTGGCGCTTGCCTTGATGCCATATTTCCTGTGCAGATGGGCAAGCGTCACCGCGTCGATGTACCATGCGGCGACCGTTCTTGGATAAATCCCAAAGGCATCATGAAAGACTTCCATGGCCGTGTCGGCCAGTTTCAGCCGATCCTCGGGGAGATAGCCAATGGACAGCGCGGCGTTGGCATGATAGTCCCAATTCACGCCTTGCCGTCCATTGTACTTCACGCCGGCCTTGTCGCAGTGGGCCCGGTTGATTTCCAGCCATAAGCCCAGTTCATGGTCGGCGGGCTTCTCCTGGCTGAAAAATTCCGCATAGGGACCCAACAGGATCGCATCCACCTGCATCAGCCAGGTTGCCGGAACGCCGAACCGCTTGTGCAACGCCATCTGCTCGCGGACAGGTTCGAAAAGGTCCATTCCTGGCGACCTGAAGTCGTCATGGCGGATGAAGTTGACAAAGTTGACCCATTTCTTCCTCATGGCGCAGAGGTCCTTGCTTGTCAGGGCATCTCCTGAAGCCACATGCAATCCACATAAGCGGGCTGGGTGGAGCTGGAGGCAAGGGCCATCCAGAAGGGGTTTTTGTCGCTGGCCACAAACTGCCCCGCCTCGACCACCTTGAATTTTCCTGCCTCCAATTGGCTTGACGTCACAATCCCGCTGAAATGGGAACGGGTCTCTGGCTTCCAGACGCCGCATTGCATAACCTCGCCGGCGGGCTTGGTTTCAGCAACCTTTATCCTGAGGAATACCTTGTAGGTTTTTCCCTCCTCAATATCAAGTGGTGTGGAGAAGGAATGAGTCCACAGCCAAGCGACGCTCGAGACTTTGACCACCCAGCCATCCGTCGCCATCGGATCCTTCTCCCAGTGGCCGGTTCCGGGCGTGTTCATCTGGCACGCCTGAATCAGTCGGTATGTCGCGGGGTCAACCCCCTCCAGTTCAGGAGGCAAAGGGGCTCTCTTCGCCGCATAATCGATTACCCAGCCGACAAGCGGGCCAATGTCCTGGAACTCGCCGATTTGGCCTATCTGGGAATCGCGGACGGCTTTGGCGAATCTCGCGGCGATGCTCTTCAGGTCCAGCGGGGTGATCCTTGCCACCGTGCTCCACGTCTTGCTGTGAACTCCACGCTTCAAGAGCACATAGCTGATCGGCAGAAGGGCATGCTGAACCCTTTGCAGGAGGACAGGATCGTTCGCCACGGCCCGCTCTGCGTCCAGCAGCGTGGTCATCCCGGCGGCAATGACCTCGGGCGTCAGCCATGGGGCATCAAGGCCCCCGGCAATCCTGACACTCATCGCCGGGTCGGCCCTGCCCGGAGAATGTATGATGTCAATGTATTTCTTGATCCATGGTGCCGCTGCCCCATAGTAATTGTCGACGAATTCGTTGATGAGGGCTGGCCCATCGGCATTTTCCGGATCCCATGCGGCGCGGGCCAGAACCCACATTCTCAGCTGCGAAAATTCAGCGGCCCGCGTCGTATGGCTCCCCTGGAACAAGATCCCCTTGGCGCCATGCCTGACAAAAAACTTGACGTTGGGAACGATTGCGTCGAGATTTGGAAATGGGAGCAGGTAGTGGTGGAAATTCGTCGTGTAATCCCAGATATACAGTTTCTTGGTGATCTTTCCCCAAGCGATAATGTCTTCGGCGAAGTCCTTGTTTCCCGGTGTCGTCATCTCCTCGATCGGACGGTTGAAGTCACACTGGATGCTGCACAGGGTTACGCCGACGTTATGACGTGGCTTGATCGTCTTTGGGGGTTTCTGCGACCATTCGTAGGCGGGGGTCATCACCCAGATGTCCGGGAACTCCTTCTCGAGGGCTTCGGCGATCTTGTTGGCCAAGATTATTCCCGGCCCCGACACGCCCTCGACGTCGGCAATGGCCAGGCAGTCATCGCACCGGCAGTAATTGAAGTTGTCTTCCTGGCCGACCACCACGAAGGAGTAGCCCGGCTTTTCCCGCAGTTCCCGGAGGAGATTGGCGGTCATGATCTTGGCCACCATCGGGTGCATGGGGCATACCTGATCCGGAACGCGCTTCCCATTGCAATAGGCCCAATACTCGGGATGCTTCTCAAAAGATCCATCCATTTCTCCCACCGGACGCATCAGGAAGCCCCAGGAATGCACCAAGTTGGCGGGGAAGAACTCGACGCGTCCCCCCAGGCTCGGTTCGTTTTCGGAGTAGTTGAATCCGTTCAGGCGGTTGCGCGTGTAGAAGGTGCCACCGTGCTCCCACGCACTGACCCATTGCCGGTCACCATAGAGCATGTCGCGATACTCGACGACCGGAACGATGCGCATGTTCAGCGAGGCAATCGACAACGTCTTTCTTGCCGGTATCGTATTGACGTCTATTGCCCACCAGCGGCAACCCCACATGTGCAAGAGTTCATAGACGCCGTAGAGCGTCCCCCGCTTTTCCGCACCTCCGATCAGCAGGGCATTGCCCTCGGTCTTGAGCCAGAAGCCATCGGTTCCAAGCCCATCGAGATTGACATTCGGATACAAGGCGCGAACCGTCTTGTTGCCCACGACGATTTTGCAGGGGAAGGTTGTGCCTGCCGCCTGCGCCGGAGTCGCGACGTCGACCTCGGCCCCGGACATCATCTTGATGTATTTCCGGAGCTTGGCCACGGCCAACTCCTCGGACACGCTCAAGCCATCTTCGGCGACGACGAGACAGCGCGATGCCCCGTCCTCGACCAGAACCAGGCGATCATCGCCGCCCGCCGTGCCGACCCCGAGGTGAAGGGCAAGCATTCCGGCAACCGCAGTCAACCAACGCATGTGGCGCATCTTCGGGACTCCTTGTTTATGTCCGTGAGGCTCGTGGCGTTATTCGCCCGCGAAATTGAACCTGGAGGCTTTGTTGATGTCATTGCTCAGGAACTTGAAGGGCTCGACATGCAAATCCATGAAAAGGTAGTTGGCCGCCGACTTCCCATGCCGGAAGTCAGGGAGCCATTCGGTGGGGGTGGCCGGGGAGAGTGCGCTGATTTCGCAGCGGTAATCGGATCCTCCCAAGTCCATGACATCCATGACGAGAAATGTCGATGAATGGCGCCTGAACATTTTGAGCGGCGCTCCCAGGTAATAGGAGTTCCAGTTGTTGTCCGGGGTGAAGGGGGCGGGCCATTGTTCCACCGGGGGCTGGCGTCCATATTCGCCCCACCTCGGACCTCCGGGATACCAGCCGCCGGCGGCATAAAGATTCATGGCATACATCCTCAGTCCTATTGCGCAATGGTTGGCATATTTCGGGCAAACCAGTTTGTACTTGCCAAAGTCGTCCGAGGTGGCGCAGTATGTGGGGATTGTGTACTCATTGTTGAACTGCACCATGCTAAGGATGTACTGCCATTCGATGCCTCCATACCAATCATGCAGGGCACCCCGCGGAAATCTCCCGTCGTTGTCATTGGTGAAATCGATCAGGCCGAAGCCGATTTGCCTCAGGTTGTTGGCGCAGACGATCCGATACACCTGCTCCTTGGCCTGGGCGAGGGCCGGTAGCAGCAATGCGGCCAGGATGGCGATGATCGCAATGACCACCAACAGCTCAATGAGCGTGAAGGCGCTGAATGAACATGCCGCCCGTCTCCGGCCGCATACGGTTCGGGCTTCGCCGGACACGGTCGCTCCGCGAGGCAAGGCTGGCGCAGCGAACCGCTCGGCCAGAGGGACGTCATTGTGCCATTGACAGGGGCGTCTCCTCACGTGAGCCAGCCTCTCCGAGTGACTCGTCGATGCGAAAGGACGTCCGAATGTCGCCTTGTCATCGGACGGTGTTTTCTCATCGCAGGTCGGGCACATCGGGCACTCCTTTTCCGGGGATGGTTCAGGGATTTTCACTGAATCAGGCATGGGGCACCGTTGTCCTTGACGTTGACCGGCTTGGAGGTGGCGGCGCGGACGGCGCGGATCCACGCCATGACCTCCTCCGGTTCGGGGAAGGATTTCAGGTCGGGGATGCCATGGCTGATGCCGAGCCGTGCGCACTTGGCGAGACCCAGCGGATGGTAGGGGATAAGTTCAATGGCGGCGACCGCGTCCAGCCGTGTGGCCATGGCGCCCGTCGCACGGAGGTGGTCGTCCCTGGCATTCACGCCAGGAATGAGGGGGCAGCGCAGGATGACGTTGGCCTGTCGTGCCGCGAGAAGTTCGAGGCTCTCCAGGATGGGGGCGAGGGGAACCCCGGTCTCCTCTCGGTGGCGTTCCGGGTCGCTTTCCTTCAGGTCGAAGAGGAAGCAGTCGATCCAGGGCAGGATTTCGGCATAGCGCATGGCCGGGGCAAATCCGCAGGTCTCCATGCACGTGTGCAGGCCCTTGGCCTTGGCCGCCCGGGACAAGGCCAGGGAAAAGTCGAACTGGGCCATCGGTTCCCCGCCGGAGAGGGTGAGGCCGCCGCCGGACAATGCGTAGAAGGGCTGATCCTGCATGACCTCGGCAAGGACCTCCTCGACGGACATGGTGCGCCCCACCATTTCCAGCGCCTCGGCATGGCAAGCGGACGCACACGCGCCGCAGCGGAGGCAGGCGGCGCGGTCAAGGACATGTCCCGCATCCACGATTCGGTGGCAGCCTTGCGGACAGGCCGGGACGCAGTGGCCGCAGCCGATGCACCTCTCCGCCGAATAGGAAAGCTCTGGCTCCGGCCTTGCCGACTCGGGGTTGTGGCACCAACGGCAGCGCAGGGGGCAGCCCTTGAGGAAGATGACGGTGCGGATGCCCGGGCCGTCATGGAGGGAGAAGCGCGCGATGTCGAAGACCATCCCCCGGATGGCATTGGGTGCCGCCGTGGCCGTGCCGCACGAGGTCATGGCGCCACCCCGCGATGGGCGCGACGACGCAGGATGTCGAGCTGAACCTCATGGTCGAGGCCGGTGAAGTAAGCGGAAAAGCCGCTGACCCGGACCACCAGGCTGCGGTGGGCCTGGGGATCGGCCATGGCGGCGCGGAGGACCGCATCGTCATTGACGTTGAACTGCATCTCCTGGATGCGCCTGGCGACAAAGACGCGGGTGAAGGCGCCGAAGCGATCGAGGCCGGACGGGCCATGGAAAAACTCCGGGTCGAAGCGCATGTTCACGACGGAGCAGGCAATGTCGGTGTAGTTAGGCGTCGACACCGAGGCAATGACTGCGGTGGGGCCCCGCCGGTCGCGTCCATAGTAGGGCGAGGCCGCGTCGGAGAGCGGCGTGCCGGCACGGCGTCCGTCCGGAGTCGCGCCCACGTCCTTGCCGGCCGAGATGTTCTGGATGTTGGCGGCCAGGCAGGGGACGAAGCGGCCGCCGTCGGCGGTGCGCCATGCCAGGCAGGCGTCGGCGAAGGCCTTGACGACATCGCGGGCGATCCCGTCGACGTCCGGGTCGCCGTTGCCGTATTTCGGTGCCCGGTTCTGGAGCATCAGGCGCAAGGATTCGGCACCGGCAAAGTCCGCGGCCAGGGCCGCCTTCAGGGCGGGGAGGCCAATGGCCGACCTGTCGATGACCAGGTGCTTGACCGCGGCAAGGGAATCGGAGACGGTGGCCAGTCCCATGCCGGCGATGCCGTGCAGGCGCCGAAACTCGGCCCCGCCGGCGTTGATGTCCAGGCCCCGCCCGACACAGTCGGCGGTGAGCGAGGACAGGAAGGGATCGGGGTACTGGTCTGGGGCGGCGGCCGCGATTTGGTCGTTGATCGTGGCGACATGCACCGCCAGGCCGGCGCGCATCTTCGCCACGAAGTCGGCAAAGAGGCCATCGAAGGAGACCGCCTGGTGGTCGGGAAGCCCAGTGAGCGCCTCGAGCAGGTAGAGCGGAAGGTTGAAACGGCTGTCGCCCCATGCCTGCTGTCGGCCAGGGACCATCGGCTCGATGCAGCCCACCAAGGCATAGTCCCGCGCGGCGGCGGAGGGGATACCTGTCCGCTCGAGGGCCGGGACAATGACATGGTCGTTGAAGATGGCGGGGAAGCCGATGCCGGAGAGGATCACCTTGGCGCAAGCCCGGTGGTAGCTGGCGGGAGAGCCGTCATGGAACCTGGCGGAGAGGTTGGTCGAGGGCGAACGCACCAGCAGCGTCGCCTCCAGGCACAGGTAGGTGAGCTCGTTGGTCGCATCGGTGCCGTCCGGCCCCATGCCCCCAATGCAGATGTTGGTGATCTCATGCATGCCCTCGATCATGCACCAGGCATGGCAGAGCAACTCAAGTGCGTCGTCCCGGGAAAGGCTGCCGTCGCGCCGACCCGCCTCGTAGAAAGGCAACAGGTACTGGTCCATCCGCCCGAGGGCATTGTGGCGGCGTCCCTCAACCGACATCGCGACATGAACCATCCAGACGAGCTGCAGGGCCTCGCGGAAGGATGTCGGCGGCGCACTGTCCAGCCGGGCGAGGACGCAGTGCAGGTCGTCCATCCCCTGGCGTCGCGCCAGCGCGGCATAGGAGCGGATGAAGCCGGCCAGGGCCCGCAGGCAACAGGCCATGGCCGCCAGGCTGTGCCGGTCGCCGAGGCGCCGCCGACGGGCGTTGGCGATCCGGCGGAGAATGCCGCCGATGCCGGAGCGTAGCAGTTCGGGATAGTCCGGAACGGTGTGGTCATGGCCGGCGACGAAGTTGCGCCGGGAGCGGTCGGCGGCAACGGCCCGCTCATAGTCCTCGCACTCCGGAATCGTTGTCCCGGACTCGGATCCGGCGATGACGATCCAGTCCTGTTCGCCGCACAGCAAGCTGTCGCCCACGATTCGCTTGGGAATCCTGCGCAGGGCTTTGGCGAAAGCCCGGGCCCGGGCCAGCGGTTCGGGCAGGTCGGGCGGGGCCACGAGGTAGGACTGCCCCATCCAGTATCTGGCCAGGTCCCAGGCCATGCCGGGATTCACGGCGGCAATCCTCTCCTGCTGCCGCTGCCGCAAGGCTGACCACCCATGCTCCGCCATAGCCATGTTCCTCATGCCGCAAACACTGTCTTGATGTTGTCCCCGGAGCCGGCTGCGGCAAATGCCGCCGACCAATCCGACAGTCGGCATGCAGTGACGCAGGAGGCGAAGGATTGGGCCAGCCCCGGCCTGGATTGCAGGAATTTCAGATAGGCGGCAACATCGCCAAGCGTGTATTGCCCGCTGCCGATGATCCGTAGCGCCCGAAACGTGATGTGCTGGGGCTGGAGTGAGATGGCGCCGCGGTTGGAGTACTGCCCCGGAACGACATAGCGGCCCCGTGTCCTGACCAGGGCGAGCCCCTCGGCGAACGCCTCGGGCGCACCGCTGGTCTCGATGACAAGGTCGGCGCCATCGCCGCGCCGCAGTTCGTTGGCCAGGGCCCTGACCCGGGCAGCGCGCTCCTCGTCGGCGGTCTGGCGGAAGTCGAGCACCTCGGTCGCGCCAAACCGCAACGCCAGTTCTGTCCGCACCGGGTTGGCGCCTGAGCCGATGGCGATCACCCGGCATCCCTGCGCCGCCGCCCAGGCGATGGCGAACAGCCCCAAGGGGCCGGTTCCCTGAACCACCACCAGCTCGTCGCCTTCCAGCCCGCCTGCATAGGTGAAGGCCCGGATCACCGTCGGACCGCCGCAGGGAAAGGCAGCAACGGCATCGAGATCCAGCCCCTCCGGCAGGCGCACGAGATTCGCCGCCGGGCTGTGTAGCGCCTCGGCAAAGCCCCCGAAGAGGTGCGGTGAAACCGCCGGATCGCGCATGTACGTGACGCCAAAGCCCATGCAGCTGGCCGTCTCCCCGCGGCGGCAGGAGGAGCAGCTCCCGCACGGGATGGCGACGCAGGCGATGGCGAGGTCGCCGGCTCGAAGGTGATTGCCCAGCCCATCGGCCTGGGCGGCCTCGCCCAACGCCATGACTTCGCCAACCAGTTCGTGGCCGATGATCCATTCGCCCGCCGGCAAAGGCA
>CAZBDL010000096.1:0-9647 GCA_964490525.1 uncultured Victivallales bacterium
GATCGGTGTAGACGGTCGCGACCTTGGGCTTGGCGGTGAACGGATCCGGGGCCAGGCCGACCTCGTCGTTGCCGATGGCGAACTGCGAGCCGACGGCGATCAACTCCAGCTCGGCGAAGACGGCGGTGACGGTGGCTGGGCCAGCGAGGGTGACCGTGGTCGCGGTGGCATTGGCGTTGCCGATAACGGCATCCGCCGTGCCTTGCCACTCGACAAACGCGAAGCCATCGGCGGCGGCCGCCGTGATCGCCTGGGCGACGCCCAGCGGGACGTCATGGCTGCCGACCCCGGGGCCGGTCGTGCCCGCGCCGTCCGGCGAGACCGCCATGGTCAGGGCGACCAGCTCCGCGAAGTTCGCGGTGACGGTCGCGTCGCCCGTCAGGGTGACGGTGGTGCTGAGGGCCGCGGCGTCCGCCACGGTGGCGTTGGCGGACGCGGTCCAGCCGGTGAAGACGCTGCCCGCATTCGGGGCCGCGAGGATGGGAATGGCCAGGCCGGCCGAGAGGTCGTGCGACCCCACCGCCGGGACCGTCGTCCCGTCGCCCGCCGCCGCCATCGTCAGCTCTGCCGGGCCTGTCCCCGGCGTAAAGGTTGCGGTCACGGCGATGTCACCGGTGACGCCGGTGATGCTCAGGGTCGAATTGTCCAGCGCGCTGAAGGTTCCGTTTGCCGCGCCGCTGCCGATGCCCCAGGTCACAAAGTAGTGTCCGGGATTCGGAAATGCCGTTACGTTGGCCGCATTCTGGCCATGTTCGACGGTCTGGGTGATCTGGGTCACCGCCCCGGTCAGGGTGCCGTTGGCACCGGCCGTGAAAATCACCTCGTGCTCCACCACCTCGAAGCCGATGAACTCCAGCTCGGCCACGCTGAACCACTGCCCAGCGTCCTTGACGAAGCGCACATAGCGGTAGCCGTTGCCGTCGTCGACGATGGCCTTGCCCCAGGTGTCCTCGGCAACGGTGCCCAGTTGGACCAGGGTCACGGCATCGCTGAAGTCATCCTGGTTCGCTCCCTGCAGGAGGCCATTGTCCATGCGCGAGGCCAGCCAGGGGAAATCGCGGCGTGGATGGTAGTTGATGGCCGTGATGACATGGCGCGAGCCCAGATCCAGGCCCACCCAGGCGGGTAGCTCGGCGTCCGCAAAGGAGTCGATGTTCCCGTCGAAGGCGTCCTCCGGCGCCTGCTCCCAGGCACCGTCGGCCATGTCGTGGATGACCGTCCCATTGAGGACGGCAATGGCCGGGTCATAGGTGCCGCCAAAGACGATTTCCGCGACATTGCCATGCGAGCCCGCAGGCGCGACATAGCGGACATACCGGTAGGCCGACGGGTCGGCGACCGGCACCGTCGTCCAGTCCTCCGGCGGCACGGCGGCAATCACATGCAACGCCACCGCATCGCTGAAGTCGGCCTGGGTCGCGCCCTGGAAGATGCCGCCGACCATGCGCCCGCGCAGCGCCTCGCTGATCCCTGGATCGGCATTCGTCCGCGGATAGTAGCGGATCTCGTCGATCACCGCCGCCCCATCCAGGGCCAGGCCCAGCCAGTTGCCGTCCGGCACCTGCGAGTCGGCAAAGCTTGCCGTATTGCCGTCAAAGGCATTGCCCGGTCCCAGGTCCCACGGCCCGCCGCCGCTCAGCAGGGTGCCCGTCAGGTCCGCCGCTCCAACACTGGTCGCAAGGACCATCCCGCCGAGCATCCCCAGGATGCCCCTCATGCTCCAGCCGCGCTTCCTGTTCTCCATCGTCTGCTCCTCCTCGTGATTTTCGGGAATGACGAGTTGATTTTACGTAACATTGCATTACAATATTGCAAAAAGATACCTTGTCAAGCCCTTCGCATAAAATAATTCACCATGCCATGGGGTAAAGGAGGACAATCATGCGTCACCGTGTCGCGATGATCCTGGGGCCGGCGCTGTCGGTGGGGGCCTGGCTGGGCGGGGACCTGCTGGCCGGAGACGGGGCCCCGCCCCGCCCGCCACGGAACCTGGTGGGCGAATTCCTCGGCATCTCCGACGCCGACATCGATGCCCGGCTACGGGCGGAGTGGCACCAGTTCCTGACCGGCGACGAGGCGACGGAGCGCATCATCTACGATGGTGGCCCGGGCGAGGCCTATGCCTTGGATGTGAACAACAACGACATCCGTTCCGAGGGCCTGTCCTACGGCATGATGATCGCGGTGCAGCTCGACGACCGCCCCACGTTCGACCGGCTTTGGGCCTGGGCCTGTCGTGTCCATCGCATGGTCGACGGCCCGCGCGCCGGATCCTTCGGCTGGCATGCGGATCGGGCCGGGACGCTTCTTTCCACGACCGCCGCCCCGGACGGGGAGGAGTACTTCGCCACGGCCCTCTTCTTTGCCGCCGGGCGCTGGGGCGAAGCCCGTTATCGTCATGAGGCCGATGCCGTCCTGCATGCCATGCGGCACCTCGGCAAGGACGGTGGCGACGCGGAGGTCCTGCCGATGTTCCACCGGGAGCATGGCATCGTGGTCTTCACTCCGAAGCCGAGCGGCTATGCCTTCACCGATCCGAGCTATCATCTGCCGGCCTTCTACGAGGTCTGGGCGCGCTGGGCGAGCGACGACCCCGGGTATTGGCGCGAGGCCGCCCGGCGCAGCCGTGCCTGGCTGCGCACGGCCTGTCATCCGGTCACGGGCCTGGCCCCCGACTATGCCGAATTCGACGGCTCGCCCAAGATCCGCGACGGCCACGAGGAATGCCGTGCCGACGCCTGGCGGGTGGCCATGAACATCGGCCTCGACTGGCATTGGTGGCGCGCCGATCCCTGGCAACAGGGGCAGTCCGCCCGCTGGCTCGTTTTCTTCCGGGGGCCCGGTCGCCATGGCTATCACTTCACCGTCGATGGCCAATGCACCGCCGAGGGCGTGGTGCCCGCCCTGCGCATGATGACCGCCACCGCCAATCTCGCCGCGCCGGAGGTGGACCAGGAAGCCCTGCGCTTGGCATGGCAGACGCCGACGCCCACCGGCCGCTGGCGCTACTACGATGGCCTGCTCCACCTGTTGGCCCTGCTGCACCTGACCGGCCGCTTCCAGTGCTGGCTGCCGTGACGGATCGGCGTTGGCGAAGGCTCGCGCGGACAAAAAAAGCCGTGCTCTCCCTTGACATCAGGCTGATGTGGAATACGTTTCAATGCAATGAAGCATTGATTGCCTTTCGACAAAGGATTGACGGATCATGGCGACACGTAATCATGGGGCGCTGAAGATGGTGGCGGCGGCGGCGGGGGTCGCCCCGTCGACGGTATCCCGCGCACTGCGCGGACACCCAGGGATATCCGAGGCGACCCGGAAGCGGGTCCGCGAGGCGGCGGAGCGCATTGGCTACACCCCAGACGAACGCCTGGCGCGATTCTTCCGCGAGATGCATCAGGGATCGCGGATGATTGCCCTGGTCGTGTCCTATGGCCCCTTCATGGATGCCCTCCATGGCGATCCCTTCTATGCGCGGATCAACTGGATCGTGCAGCGCGAACTGCAGCGCCGCGGCCATCACATGGTGCTGGCCAATGCCGCCACGGACCTTCTCCCCGACGGCCGCTCCCAGAGCGTCGTCGAGGCCGCGGCCATCGGCGTCATCACCGATCTGACCGAACCGGCCTTGCTTGAGCCCCTCCTGGCACAGGTGCCGGTGGTCCAGCTCAACGCCGAATGCCCGGGCATGGCGGTCGACACGGTGTTACCGAACGTCGACCAGGAGGCCAGCGATCAGGTCGACCGGCTGAGGGAACTGGGCCATCGCGCCATCGCCTGCTTCCGTCCGCGCTGTTCCGATGTCCCGCCGCGAGGCTGGACCTGGCAGGACCGGCGCTATTGGCGGGCCTTCGAGGATCGCGTCCGCTGCCATGGGCTGGCCCTTCCCGAGGCCTATCTCGCCCCGATTCAGTTCGGCTATGATGGCCATGACGCTGCCATCCATTCCTTCCTCGACCGCGTCCTGGCAGCCAATCCGGCCCCCACCGCCGTGGTCACCCACGACATCTACGCGGCCAGCATCATCCGCCAGCTCGCCGAACGGGGCCTGCAGGTGCCGCGTCACTTCAGCGTGATGGGCAGCGACGACCATGCCTTCGGGCACCCCAGCGCCATTCCCCTCTCCACCTTCCGCCAGGACTTTGAGACCATGGCGGTCTCTGCCGTCGACCTCCTGCTCCAGCGCATCAAGGAGCCGGCCCGGCCCCCCATCCTCATCCAGGTTCCCGGACAGGTCGTCCTGCGCGAATCCACCGCCGCCGCACCGGATCTGTCCGCCGCCGTCAATGCCTGAGGCGAAAAGCCACGATAGGTCGCCCTTACCTCATCTACCTTAGCCGAAGAGGTTCCGTCATGGGCCACGATGCCTGCTGGCAGGCGCTGCACCTGCAGATGCCCGACCGCGTCCCCCGCACCGAGTATTCCGCCCACGAGCACTGGCCGCTCGTCCAGGCCGTCACCGGCATCGACACGGCGGATCTGGCCCGCCGTCCCGAGGCCAGCGCCGCCTTTGTCCGTGCCTGGGACTATGCCTTCTTCTGGTCCATCAACATCGGTGGCGGCACCCTCCAGGCCAAGGGCGGACGCATCACCGACATGGGCCACGCCCAGTACAGCGAGGACACCGCCGGAAAATCGGACTTCCATGCCGAGACCCGCACCCCCTTCCTGACGCCGGAGGACATCTTCGCCCTGGATGTCGAGAAGGAGTATGGGGCCTGGACCGAGGCCGAGATCGTCGCCTCGTACCATCGGCACTACCGCGAAATGCAGGCGCGTTTTCCCGGCCCCCTGCACATGGCCGGCATCTACATCTCCCTCTTCTCGGGGCTGATCGACATCATGGGCTGGGATCTGCTGCTGATGTGCATCGGCACCGACCCGGAGCGGTTTGGCGAGTTCGTCGGACGCTATGCCCGCTGGATCGAGCGCTTCTTCGTCGCCTTCGCCAAATCCGAGGTGCCGGTCATGATGAGCCATGACGACCTGACCTGGACCAGCGGGCCGGTCGCCCATCCCGACTGGTACCGGCAATACGTCTTTCCCCATCTTGAGCGCTCCTGGTCCCATGTCAAGGAGGCCGGCAAGAAGCTGATCTTCACCTCCGATGGCGACTGGACGGCCTTCCAGGACGACATCATGGCCTTCCGCCATCCTCCCGACATGGTCGTCATGGAGCCGTGCTGCGACATGGCCCGCTTCGCCGGGAAATACGGCCAGCGCTGCGGCTTTGTGGGGAATGCCGACTGCCGCATCCTGATGAGCGGCACGAAGGACGACATCGAGCGCGAGGTGCGTCGCTGCATGGACATCGGCAGGGACTGCCCGGGCTTCGTCATGGCGGTCGGCAATCACCTGCCGGCCAACGTCCCGGTGGAGAGTGCCCTGCATTATGACGCCGCCTATCGGAAGCTTGCCCGGCGGTGAATGTTGTCCCGGGAACAACGCCCGTGGCGGATGCCTGTGGATGTACTTCCCGGCGATACCCCAAAGTCCCGCGGCGGGCCGTTGCCTGTCAAGGCGAGGATGAATCCATCATTCGTCCCCTTGTCCGGCGGCGCGGAGGAGGTCGGCGGTCTGGCGGGCCTCGTCGGAGGAGAGGGCGTCGGGGAAGCGGGTGCGAAGTTCGCGCCAGGTGCTGGCGGCCTCGTCGGGACGGCCCTGGCGGAGGGAGAGCTGGACGCTGAGGAGCATGGCCTCGACGCAGAGGTCGGGGTCGGCGCCGAGGATGAAGACGGCCATGGCATGGCGGTTGGCGGAGGCGAGGCGGTCGTCCTGGGTGGCGAGGACGCGGGCCAGGCCGAGGCGGGCGCGGGCGGCGGCATCGGGGGCCTGGGGATTGTCCAGGGCACGCTCGAAATGGATGATGGCCTGGTCGGGCTGGCCCGCCTTGACGAGCAGTTCGCCGAGGCGGGCATGGGCCTGGCCGGAGACCGCTGGGTCGGCGTCGGCGTCGGCCGCCTCGCGCAGGGCGGCCATGGCCAGGTCGGTCTCGCCGCGTCCGGCGTGGACGATGCCGCGTCCGAGCATGGCGCGCTGGCGGAGGGCAGGCTCGGCCTCGCCGACCTGGGTGAAGGCGATCATCGCCAGTTCGGGGTCGCGGCGCAGATGATGCTCGCCGATGCGGAGCAGGAACTCGGCCGGGGCACGCGAGAGGAAGGCGTCGTCGGTGAAGAGCGGTCCGAGGGCGCGGTGGACCTCCTCGTCGCGGCCCAGTTCAAGGAGGGCCCAGAGGTAGTAGGCGGTGGCGTCGAGGCGCAGGTCGGCGGCGAGGTCGCGCTGCCGCAGCAAGGTCGCCAGCCGCGCCGCCGCCGCCGCATGGTCACGGCGGGCCAGCTCCAGGTATCCCAGGTAGAAGTCGGCCTGGCGGGCCGCCGGGCTTTCCGGATGCCGCTTGGCCAGGTGTTCCAGTTCGGCTTGCGCCTCGTTCCAGCGGTCGGGCCGACGCAGGAAGAGCAAGGCCAGGCGCAGGGCGGCATCGGCCGCGACTGTTGCGGCCAGCGCCTCGTCGGCCAGTATCTCGCGGTAGGCGGCGACGGCCTCATCCGTCTTTTCCAGGGCCTCCAGGCAGGTGGCAAGGCCAAGCTGGGCGAAGCCGCGGACCTCGGGGGCGCCGGTGGCCGCTGCGTCCCGGTAGTGGACCAGGGCGGCGGCGGTCTGGCCCGCCGCCAGTTCGGCCCCCGCGAGGCGCAGCAGGACACGGGCCCGGGCCTGCGGTTCGGCAATGGATGTTGCGGCCTCGCGCAGCAGCGCCAGGGCGGCGGCGGCGGACATCGGCGGCTCGGCGGCCAGCAGGACGATGTCGGCCATCGTCTCGGGCGACAGCTTGCCGTGCCCCAGCCAGCTGCGGGCGGCGGCGGCCACCGCCGCCTCGTCCTTGCCGTCCTGGCGCAGGCAGGAGACCTGCTGGAAGGCCGCCTTTTGCACCGTCTGGTTGTCCGTACCGACCGTGGCCAGTTCGGCATAGGCGGCGGCGGCAGTGCCGTAGAAGCCTTCCTCCTGGAGCGTCGCCGCCTGCAGGAAGAGGATGCGGTCGCGGTAGGGCATGGCGCCGGGCTTGGCGAGCAGCCGCTCCGCCTCGCGGATCAGGGTGCGTCCATCCCGCGCCCGGTACAGGGCCTCGAGACGGCGTACCGGCGCCTCGCGCCCGGCGTCGCTGTCCGGGAACAGCAGGGCAATCTGTCCGTAGGCCTCCGCCGCCCGGACGAAGTCGCCGGTGTTCCAGTGGATGGCGGCAGTCATCTGCAGGACGGTATTCTGGATTTCCGGGGGCACGTCCGTCATCGTCGCCAGGGGGGCGAGCAGGCGCAGCGCCTCCTCCGGCCGGTCTTCCTGGAGGAGGAGGTTGGCGATTTCGGTCACGGCGAAGGCGCGGAAGCGGTGTCGCGTGGCGTCGGTCACCGGCAGGGCGGCCAGGGTGCGAAGTTCGCGCCGGGCCGTCGCCTTGCCTTCGGCGCTGGTCGCCAGGTCGCAGGCCCGGTAGTAGCGGGCGGCCTCGCGGATCATCTCCGGCACGTCCTGGCGGACCTTCAGGTCGTCCAGCAGCCGTCCGCCCCGGTCATGGTCTCCTGGCCGGACGCTGCGCAGCAGCAGGCGGGCATAGTTGACCTCGGCGGCGGAGCGGGTCGGGACGGCGGGGAACTTGCGCAGGAACTCCTCGTAGAGGCGTCGGGCTGCGTCGTCGCGGCCTTGGGCGGCATGGGCCTCGGCGAGCTGCATCCAGGCGTCGGCGACCAGGGGATCGTCGGGGAATTGCCGGATCAGCCGCTGGTATTCCTCGATCGCCAAGGTGTGGTGGCCCCGCCCGAGCAGGCCGTCGGCAAAGCGCAGCTGCTCGTCGATCTGGAGCTTCTTCTCGTCGTCGGTCACCGGTCCGCCCGGGACGCCGACGGCGGCCAGCAGGAGGAGGGCGGCGAGCAGGCCGCGCGGGCCTCCGGACGGCCGCTGGCGGAGCCTGCTCACGGCGTGGCGGGCTGGCCGGCGGCGGCGGTCCCCTCCGGCGGCAGGGTCGCGAAGGCGAGGTTGGCGATGTCCGCCTGGCGGCAGATGTCGAGCACCCGGATGACGTCCTCGTAGCGGGTGACGCGGTCGGCGCGGACGACCACCGGCTGGTCGGGATAGGTCACGGCGAGCTGGCGCAGCAGGTCGGCGAGGCGCGCCGGCGTGTACTCGAGGCTGTTCAGGAAGACCCGGCCCTGGGCGTCGATGTTGATGATCGCCTCGCCGAGGAAGCGGGGCGCCTCCTTGGCCGAGGTGGCGGTCGGCACGGTGATCTCCAGCTTGCGCTCCCACTGCGAGTACACCGCCGAGGCGATGAAGAAGACCAGCAGCAGGAAGATGATGTCAATCATCGGCGCCATCTGGAAGCCGATGTGGCGGTCCACCATGTTCTTGCGGAAGTTCATCGCGCCCTCAGGCCGGGGGGTCGGTGTCGAGCAGTTCGACGGTGATCCGGTCGCAGCCGGTCTCCAGCTCGCCGACCAGGCGGTGGATGCGCCCGCGGAAGGCGGCGTAGACGATCATCGCGAAGATGCCGAGGAGCAGGCCGGCGGCGGTCGTCACCAGCGCCATCGAGACGCCGTCGGCGATGACCGTCGGGCGCGGGGCCGCGTCTTGCGCCTGCATGCCCATGAACGACTGGATCATGCCGATGACCGTGCCGAGCAGGCCGACCATCGGGGCGATCACGGCGATGTCCTGGAGGTATTGGATGCGCTGCCAGAGCACCCCCGCCTGGCGCGCCCCTTCGTCCTCCAGCGCGCCCCGCACCAGCGCATAGTTCCGCTTCGTCCGCCGGTGGATGCCCAGCCCGGCCGCGATGACCTTCGCCGCCGGGCTGCCGTCCGCCTCGCAGGCCGTCATCATCAGGTCGTAGTCCTTCTGGTGCAGGGCCGCCGCGAGCTGCTTCAACAGGGCCGGCGGCACGATCAGGTCGCTGCGCAGCGTGAAGAGATAGTAGAAGATGAGGAAGACGGTGACCAGCGACATCGCCGCGAGGACCAGCATCACCGGCCCGCCCCGGGAGAGGATTTCCCCCCAGGTGCCGGTTCCCGCCGCGGCGCCCGGCGCCTGCGCCGAGGCCGACAGCGCCCACAGCAGCCCCGCCATCCCGAGAAGTCGCTTGCCCATGAACGTCTCCCTTGCCTGGTTGTCCGCCCGCCCCCGCATGCCAGTTGCATCCCTTGGCGGAAATGCTATTATCATACCCCGACCTGCCGCTTTTTCCAGCTCCTCCCCTGCGCCCCGGGCTTCCCATGGCCGACCTCCATCTCCTCAAGGCGTTTCTCCGTCATCCGACCGGGATCGGGGCGATCCTGCCCAGTTCCGCTGCCCTGGCCCGGATGATGGTCGCCGAGCTGGAGCTGGCGCAGGCCACGGCGGTCGCCGAAATTGGCCCTGGGACCGGCCCGTTCACCCGCGAACTGCTGCGGCTCCTGCCCCCGGATTGCCACTTCTTCACGGTCGAGCGCGACGCCCAGATCCATGCCGAGTTCACCAGCCGCTTCCCCGAGGTGCGCGCCCATTGCCGCTGCGCCGGTGAGCTGGCGGACATCCTCCGCGAGGAAGGCATCGACGGCGTCGACGCCCTCGTCTCCGGGCTGCCCTGGGCGGCCTTTCCTGCCACCCTCCAGACCGAGATCATGGCG
>CAZBDL010000097.1:0-9644 GCA_964490525.1 uncultured Victivallales bacterium
GCCGAGCTTGGTCTTGGTCTGCCCCTCGAACTGGGGGTCGGCGATCTTGATGCTGATGACGGCGCTGAGGCCCTCGCGGACGTCGTTGCCGGTCATGCCGGCCTTCTCGCCCTTGAGCAGGTTGGCGGCCTTGGCATAGGCGTTGACGGTGCGGGTGAGGGCCCCCTGGAAGCCGGTGAGGTGGGTGCCGCCCTCGAAGGTGTTGATGTTGTTGGCGTAGCTGAAGATGGTCTCGGCGAAGGTGTCGCTGTACTGCATCGCCAGCTCGATCTCGATGCCCTCGCGCTCGCGGTGCAGGTAGATGACGTCCGAATGGAGCACCTGCTTGTTGGCGTTGAGCATGCGCACGAACTCGACGATGCCGCCCTCGTAGTGGAAGTCCTCGTGGCGTTCGCCCTCGGGGTCGCGTTCGTCGGTCAGCGAGATGTGCACCCCGCGGTTCAGGAAGGCAAGCTCGCGCAGGCGGTTGGCCAGGGTGTCCCAGATGAACACCGTGTCCGGAAAGATCAGCCCGTCCGGCTTGAAGGTCACGGTCGTGCCGGTGACGGCGGAGGGGCGGACGACATTGAGGGGGGTCACGGTGTTGCCGCGCTCGAAGCGCATGTGGTGGACCTTGCCGTCGCGCTGGACTTCGACCTCGAGCCATTCGCTGAGGGCGTTGACGCAGGAGACGCCGACGCCGTGGAGGCCGCCGGAGACCTTGTAGGCGTTGTGGTCGAACTTGCCGCCGGCGTGAAGGACGGTGAGGACGACCTCGACGGCGGGCTTGCCCTCGCCCTCGTGCATGTCCACGGGGATGCCGCGGCCGTCGTCGCTGACGGTGACGCTGTTGTCGACGTGGATGGTCACGGCGATGGTCTTGGCGAAGCCCGCCATGGCCTCGTCGATGCTGTTGTCGACGACCTCGTAGACGAGGTGGTGGAGGCCGCGCAGGCCGGTGTCGCCGATGTACATGCTGGGGCGCTTGCGGACGGCCTCGAGGCCCTCGAGGACGGTGATCTCGCTGGCGTCGTAGCGGGCCGGGGCCTTGGGCTCGGCATCGGGAAAAAGGATGGCGTCGTCAGGCATGGTCGGCATCTCCTCGGCAGTGCATGCTCAGTGTCCCCGCATGGCCACCCGCGGGCGGGGCAGGGCGCATCTTGCCGACCGCCTCCACGGGGGTATCGTGGAACATACCGCCGAATGGCCGGAAAGCCAGCGGAAAAGCGGAGAAAATCCGTGGCTAGTGCCGATCGCCGCCCGGGCCGGGGCGGGCCATCCCGCGCGCCGCCATCTTCTCGCGCATGACGCGGCGGAATTCCGCCTGCTGAGCGCGCTCGGCGGGGTCGCTGGACTCGATGCGTTCCTTCATGCGGTCGAGGGTGGGGCCGCGGCGTTCGCCGCCGCGGTTCCCCTCCTCGCCGCCAGGGGGGCCTTCGCGCCGCTCCCGCTGCCAGCTCTGGAAGCGCTCGGCCATCTCGTCGACCACCTGGTCGAGGTAGGCGTCGCGCTCTTCCGGGGGCAGGGCGAAGTATTCCTTGACGCGGGCCTCCTGCTCGGCGCGGAAGGTCTCCCGCATGGTCTCGCGGATGCGCTCGCGCTCGTCGTCGCCCAGGGCCTCGTCCTGCATCAGCTCGCGGAAGGTCTCGTGATCCTCGGTCAGGGTGCGCACCGCCGCCCGGCGATCCTCCTGGGGCAGTTCCTGGATCTCGCCGGACTTCATCCGGTCGAGGATCTGCTCGGGGGAGAGGTGGGCGACGTCGACTGTCGGCTTCGGCGCGGGCTGGGTGTGCAGGATGCCGATGGCGACGGCGGCGACGGCGGCCGCCACGACCGCCCCGGCCAGGGCCCAGGGAAGATGCTTGTTCATGATCATGGCTCCGTTGAGGGTCAGTCGGCCAGGTCGCCGACATGGCCGTCGGCGAAAAGGTAGTTGCGGGATCCCCGGGCACCCGATATGCCGTGGAAGGACTCGTAGTCGAACATGACGAAGGTCCGGGAGATGCCGAAGTGCCGGGTCAGGAAGTTGTCCTCGACCTTGCGTCCGCCGAGGCCGCTGTTGTATTCGTAACTGCTGCCTTCGCGTCTGAACCACGCCTGGTCGGGGTCGGCCGGGCAGGCCAGGGCCCGGGGCGTGCCCACGTAGGGCTGGAGAACCTCGGCGATGGGCGGCAGGTCGTTCAGGCCGAGCGACGGCATTTGCGCGGCCAGGGGCATGATGTCCTTGCTGTCGCCGAGGTACATCAGCATCGCCTGGCCGAGGCTGTGGAGGTTGCCCATGCACTGCGTGGCGCTGGCCTTGCGGCGGGCGCGGGACAGCGCCGGCAGCGTGATCGCCAGGAGCAGCGCGATGATCGCGACGACCACCAACAGTTCAATAAGGGTGAATGCCCTCATTGAACTTGCCTTCGCCTGACGAGCCACGGCTGGCACGGCCAGCAGGTCAATCAAGGGGAAGCCCGCCGGACGCGGCCGGAGCCGGCGCCATCGAGGGGAAGGGGATGGCAGGGGAGGCGACGTCTTCATGCACGGCAAACGATTCACGGCGTGCCTTTATTGTCCGCGCCACTCCCGCGTCCCGCCGCACCACGGGATCGTGGCGAGGCCTGTCCGCTCCCGCCTATTCGGTGGCGGTGCCGTCCGTTTGGTCCGTCCCCTCGTCCGGGCGAGACACCCCGTCTTCGGGCAGGCCCGGCGTCGCTGCTGCCGCCTTGGCCTCGGCGGGCTTCTCGAAGAGGTCGGCCGCAGGGGTGAGCATGGCTTCGACGGCGTGCTTCGGGAACAGGTAGAGCCAGGGGGAGAAGCGGGCCTGCTCCTCCTTGGCCTTGCGGTTGGCCTCGGCGACCTGGTCGGCATGCTCCTTGGTCAGCTTGGCGCGGGCCTCGTCGTCGGCATTCTCGGGAATGGCCGGGGCAGGCAGGTCGACGCTGGCGACCTCGATGCGCAAGAAGCGCTGGCCGTCCTTTTCGCTGCCGATGCGCAGGGTGTAGCGCAGGCCGTCGAAGGACTCGGCGGTGAAGACGGCAGCCTGGCCGAGCCCGGAGTCGGCATCGGGAGTGGCGGGATCGGCGACGCTGGCCGGACGGAGATAGGCCAGGGCGCGGCCGATGGCGTCGGCCTTGGCCTTGGCGACCTTCGCAAAGCCTTCGGGAATGGCCTCGGCGATGAAGTCGCCATGGCGGGATTCACGGCTAAGCGCCCAGACGGTTTCGCCGCCCTGTTCCAGGCGGGCCGAGCGCAGGTCGCTGGCTGTCGGGAAGGCCTTGTCGAGCCACTCGTCGGCGTTGCCGCGCAGGCGGTCGAGGGTCTCGGCGACCAGGACCGTACGCTCGCCGCCGCGACCGTCCGGAACCAGCAGGTAGCGCCCGTTGGGCCATTCGCGCCCGGCCGTCTCCTCGGTGTCGCCCTTCTTCATGTGCAGCTTGCCGGCGACGAGGGTGGCGAGGGGGTGTCCGTCGGCACCGAGCAGCTCGACCCGGCAGCCGGCGCCTTCCGGAGCGTCGGGCGGGGCAAGCTCGAGGCGGGCAAGCTGGGCGGGGCCGACGGCGACCTGCTGAACCGCCTTGATCTCGGTCAGCGTGCGGACCAGGTCGGCGATCCGGGAGAAGTCGGCGGGATGGTTGAAGCGCGAGGGCACGATCCAGGTCCCGTCGCCTTGGCGCAGTTCGACAGGCTCCGCCCCCGGCGCGGCAATGCGCAGTCCGACGACGTCCGCCAAGGGCAGGTCGGGCAGGATGGGCTGTCCGGCGGTGGCGGACGGTGTGGCATGGCGCCCCCGGCGGGTGGCCAGGAAGGCGAGGGCGGTCAGGGCAATGGCGGCAACCATCAGGAACGCAAGGTGGCGCGGTCTCATGGGAAAAACCTCCCTAGCATGGAATTATGACTTGCGGGCGGCGGCGCGGCGGCGCTTGATCCACCAGACGCCGATGCCGCAGAGGATGACCAGCAGGGGAAGGCCGGCGATGTTCACGGCCTTCAGGCGGAGCTGCAGGCGGTCGATGTCGGCGCGCAGCTCCTTGCGCAACTGCTTGAGCCTCTGGTTGGCCGTGGCGATCTGCTGCTCGTAGCGCCGCACCTCCTCCTGCTGCTCTGCCGTCAGCGCCAGACGGTTGCTGTCGCTCCGCGCCCGCTGCAGCTCGTTGAGGCGGACCTGCGTCTGCTCGCGCTGCTCCTCGATCTTGTTGATCTCCGCCTGGTAGCGGTCCTGGACCTCCGCCTGCATCTTCATGATGCGCGTGAATGGCCGCTCGCGCACCTGCTTGGCGCGGATGCTGATCAGGTCTTGGCCCCCGGCCAGCTGCTCGACCATCCCCTGGATCAGGGCGAGGTTGTCGTTGAACGGACGGATGATGCTCTGGCCAAAGAAATCCTGGCGCGTCACGCAGAACTCATCGGCCAGGAAGTCGACGTCGCCGACGAGGATCACCGCCCCGTCCGCCGTGGCCTCGCCGAGATGCGCCGCCGCCTGCCCGGCGATCGTCGCGTCGTCGGCCCCGGCCTTGGCTGGCGGACCTTCCGGAAAGGCGGTCGGGAAACGCCCCGCGAGGCGCAGCATGATCGGCTTGACCCGGTCGTCCGCCGCGAAGGACTTGAGCAGCACGGACCCGGTGCTTTCGGCCATGAAAGGCTCGATGAGCTGCGAATTCCGCGAGGAGGCGAGCAGCGGCAGCATCGTCAGCCCGGCGGCGGGCTCGCCCGAGAAGGCGCCCGCGTAGACGAGGTTGATGTGGGTCATCGCCGCCATGACGACGTCCTGGGTGCCGGCGAACTCGCGGGCCGCGAGGACGCATGGGTAGGACTCGATCTGGCCGTCCTCGCGCTGCCCCCGCATCGCCAGGTCGAGGTCGGCGACGACCTTGTCGGAGAACTCCAGGCCCCAGGCCTTCAGCAGGCCGGGCAGGTTCGAGGCCCCGGGCATCGCCTGGCCCATCATCGCCTCCGGACTGGTGCGGGCCTCGGCGATGCTGTGCGGGTCGAGGGCGACGATCATCGTGCCGCCGCGCAGGACGAACTGGTCGAGCGCGTAGACGGCCTCGTCGGCGAGGTCGCGGGGATGGACCACGAGCAGGACGTCGATCTCGGCGGGGATCTCGGCCGGGGTGGCCCCGAGATCGCGCACCGTGAAGTTGCGCTGCAGCTCCTGCATGAAGATCCAGGGCGGCTTCGGGCGGCGGTGCATCGCCGCATACGGGGTGACCTCGCCGCCCATGATCGGCAGGGTGGAGACCAGGCCAAGCACCGGCTTGCGTTGGCGGGTCGACTCGTAGATCGCCCGGCTGATGTCGTACTCCAGCTTGGCTTCGTCCATCGGCGAGAGGAAGGGCAGCGTCGAGGAGCGGTCCAGGCAGCGCACGGACAGGCCCAGGAAGAAGCGACTGCCGTTGGGCAGGTTCTGCCCGGAGACGCCGTCCATCCCCGCCGCATCCTCGGCATCGGAGTCGGGCGTCGGATCGAGGACCTCGAGGACGACGTTGCCGCGGGAGTTCTCGACGTACTCGCCGAGCAGATCCTCGACGCGGTCGGCAAATCCCCGGAGCCACACGGGCATGGCGTTCTCCCCGCGGCTGCGGTAGAGGCGCAACGTCACCTTGCCGTCGGGGCCGATCTCCTCCCCGAGCCCGGCCAGGATGTTGCGCGTGCCGGGCGACAGGCTGTAGAGCCGGTCGGCGGTCAGGTCGACGCGCCAGGCGATGCGCCGGACCAGGGCGTTGAGGGCAATCGCCAGGACCAGCAGGGCGAGGATGCCGACGGTCGAGAAGAGGTATTTCTGCAGGAAGCTGTGGGTCTTCATGGTATGCGTTCCTCCTCAGGCGCCGCGCTTGCTGTGCAGGACGATGCCGGTTGCGGCCAGGGCGAAGGCGATCAGCGAGACGAAGTAGACGAGGTCGCGCACATCCACCACCCCGCGCTGCAGGCTGTCGTAATGGCTGATGATGCTGGCACCGCCGAAGATGTCCAGCACCCACACCGGGGCCCAGGCGCTGAAGGCGTCGGTGACGGCCGGGTGGCCGACCAGGTAGAGCAGCAGGCAGAGGGTGAGGTTGAGGACGAAGCTGATGACCTGGCTGCGGGTCAGGGCGGAGGTCAGCGAGCCGATCGCCAGGTAGCCGCCGGCCAGCAGGGCGCTGCCCAGGTAGCCGGTGACGACCGGCCCCCAGTCTGGCGAGCCGAGCCAGGCCGTGGTCAGCACCACCGGGAAGGTCAGGGCCAGGCAGAGCAGCAGGATCGACCAGGCCGCCAGGAACTTGCCGACCACCGCCTCGGCCAACGAGAGCGGCAGGGTGAGCAGCAGCTCGAGGGTGCCGCTCTTGCGCTCCTCGGCCCAGAGGCGCATCGCCACCGACGGCACCAGCAGCAGGAACAGCAACGGATGATAGCGGAAGAAGCTCTGCGCCAGGGCCGCCTCGTTGCGCGCGAAATAGGCCCCGAACCACTGGTTGAAGGTGGCGAACCCGCCGAGGACCAGGAAGATCACCACGAAGACATAGGCCAGGGGCGAGCTGAAGTAGCCGTGCAGCTCCCGCCGGCAAATCCATCCGATGCGTCGCAGGTCGAGGTTCATGCCGCCGCCTCCCCGTCCGTCATGGTGATCGTCTTGAACACGTCGTCCAGCCGCCCCGGATCGGTGGCCAGCTCGCGCACTGTCCAGCCGCGCTCCCGGGCATACCCCGCGACGGACACGGCCAGCTCGCCGGCCGTGACCTCGGCAGGCGACAGCCGGAGACGGGCGAAGTCGGCACCCCGCTCGAGGATCTCGCTGCGCCGGACCGCCGGCAGTCCCCCGAGGGCCGTCGCCAGGGCGTCGGCGTCCGCCGACGCAATGCCCAGCACCACCGTGCCGGCGGTGCGCGAACGCGCCTTCAGCTCCGCAGGCGTACCATTGGCGACAAGATGGCCGCGCGCGATGATCAGCGCCCGCGTGCAGCACGCCTCGACCTCCTCCAGGATGTGCGTCGAGATGATGATCGCCTTGTCCTTGCCCATCTCGTGGATCATCGCCCGCACCTCGTGCTTCTGGTTCGGGTCCAGGCCGTCGGTCGGCTCGTCCAGGATCAGCACAGGCGGGTCGTGCAGGATCGCCTGCGCAAACGAGGTCCGCCGCACATAGCCCTTGGAGAGCGTGTCGATGCTCTGGTGGATCACCGGCTCGAGGTGCGAGACCGCCAGGGCCCGGTCCACCGCCTGGCGGGCCACCGCCCCGCGCAGTCCCCGGATGGCGGCGACGAAGCGCAGGAAGGACAGCACGTCCATGTCCCGGTAGACCGGCGCATTCTCGGGCAGGTAGCCCATCTTGGCCTTGGCGGCGACGGGATTCTCCGCCACCTTGATGCCCGCGACCACGGCCTCGCCCCCGGAGGGGTCGAGGTAGCCGGTGATCATGCGCATGGTGGTGGTCTTGCCGGCGCCGTTCGGTCCGAGGAAGCCGAGCACTTCGCCCGGCTCAACCGAGAAGGAGACGCCGGAGACGGCGGTGATCGTGCCGAATCGTCGGCTCAGGTCCCTGACCGTGATCATGCTGCCTCCCTGAAGTTGATGGTTGGGTAAGGTCGTCGATGAAAACGTGGCATTTGACCGCGAAGGCGTGAAGAAGTTCCCGAAGGTGCCCATGATGCCGGAAACGCGTCAACCGGGGGAACAAGGAAACTCCCGCGCCGCAGGCACGGCGCGGGAGTGGCGGTCGGACCGGGTGACGGTTCAGCCCTGGGTGGTGGCCGCGGGGGCCGCGGGGGCCACCTTGGCCTTGCGGGGGCGCTTGGCTTTCTTCGCCTTGGCCTTCTTGGGGGCGGCGGGCTTGGCCTTCTCGTCGCCCTCGCCCTTGGCCGCCTTAAGGAGCTTGCCGACGGCACGCCTGCCGAGGCCGCGCAGTTGCATCAGCTTCGCCTTGGCGGCGGCGCGGGGCCGGGTCTTGCCCTGTTCCCAGAGGTAGATGGAATTGGCGTTGACGCCGAGCAGCGTGGCCATCTGGTTGCGGCTCAGGCCAAGCCGGGCGCGCAGGTTGGCGATGCGTCCGCCCGTGATCCGCGACTTCTCGACATCGCTCTCGGCGACGTTTTCGGCACTGATGATCTCGTCGGACTTCACCTTGCCCTTGACCTCGGCCAGGACCTTGGCCATCTCGGCGACCTGCTTGCGCAGCGCGCCGACGGTGCGGCGCAGCTCGACCAGCTTCTCCGCCATCGGATCCGCCTGGGCCTTGGCCTCCTTGCGGGCCAGTCGGGCAATCTCCTCCTTCAGGACGCCTGCGAAATTCGGCATGGCCGATCTCCTTCTCCAGGTTGTGGTGCATTTGTCTTTTGGCGCTGGTGCGTCATCTTTTAAGAGAGGGCTACTAATAACCCAAGCTGCGCCGAATGCAACGTTTGGCCATGAAAATATTTTTCGAAACCATTTCCATGCAGGTTGCGACATTCGCATGCGAATCGTGGGATAGCTCGGGATTTTTGGCGAAATAAATAATATGCAATAATCATGCGGACAAGGTGATGTGGATGGACTTCGGATTCTGCGGGATGTTGTTCGACAGTCATTTTCATCCGCCGCCGGACGTGGCGGCGCCGGCCTATGCCGAGGCCGCGCGGGACGCTGGCGTCGGGGGGCTGCTGGCGGTGGCGGGGGATGCGGCGGATGCCATTCGCGCCCGAGACTTTGCGGCGGCGGTGCCTGGGGCGTGGTTCAGCGCGGGGATTCATCCCCACGCCGCGGGGACGTGGGATGGTTCCCTGGAGCATTTTCGCGACCTTGCCGCCGATCCGCATTGCGTTGCGATCGGAGAAATTGGCTTGGACTACTACTACGAAAATTGTGCTCCAATGACGCAACGGCGTGTCTTGTCGAAGTTTATGGAGTTGGCTGTCGAGATGCGCCGTCCGGCCATTCTTCATTGCCGTGACCGCGATGGCCATGACGATGCCTACCGCGACCTGCATGCAGGGTTGCGGGAACTGGTCGCCGCGGGCGGCGCCGTCGTGGTGCACTGCTACACGGGAAGCATTGCGTGGGCGGAACGACTTATGGCGGCGGGGGCGCTCCTGGGCGTGACCGGCATCGTCACTTTCCCGCGCGGTGAAAATGTCCGCGAGGTGGTTCGCAGGATTCCCGGGGACCGCCTGCTGCTGGAGACCGACAGCCCCTATCTGGCGCCGGTGCCGCACCGCGGCGAGACCAACCATCCGCGCTTCCTGCCGGAAGTGGCGCGGCGGGTAGCGGCGGAGCGCGGCATGGGCTTGGCGGAGGTGGCGGCCTTGACCACGGCGAATGCCTGCCGCCTCTTCGGCATCGATGCCGGGGAGGTGGGGCATGGCTGAGGCTGAGGTCCAGGCAGGTCCCGGCGGGCAACTGCGGGGTTGGCTGCAATTGCTGCGTTTGCCCAACCTGCTGACCGTGCCCGGGGATCCGCTGCTGGGCTTTCTCGCGGGCGGCGGGCGCCTCGATGATCCTCGCCTGCCCTGGCTGGCGGGCGCGGTGCTGTCGCTCTATGTCGTGGGCCTGATCGACAACGACCTGTGCGATGTGGCGACGGACCGCGCGGAGCGCCCGGGGCGGCCCCTGCCGTCCGGACGGGTCGGCTTGGGGGCGGCGCGGCTGGCGCGGCTGGGCGCGGCCCTCGCCGGGCTGGCGCTGGCCGCGCAGGCCGGATCCGCGCCCCTGGGGGCGGCCGGGGTGCT
>CAZBDL010000098.1:0-9612 GCA_964490525.1 uncultured Victivallales bacterium
GCTGGGGGGCGCCGCCGCGGGCGGCGATGAGGAACAGGCGGGGATTGCCGCCGAGTCCGGAGACATAGCAGAGCCGGTCGCCCGACGGCGACCAGCATGGCGAGGCATCGGCGGCCTCGTCGTTGGTCAGGCGCTGCATGGCGGCGGAATTCATCGCCTTGATGTAGAGATCGACCCGCCGGTCCTTGCTCAGGACCAGCGCCAGATGGTTGCCGCTCGGGGCGATGGCCGCGCCCGCGTTCAGGCCCGGGAACGCCACCAGGCGGCGGCTCTGCTTGGTGGCCAAGTCGTACTCGACGATGTCGGTCGTCGAGCGGGTGTAGCGCGTATAGACCAGGCGACGACTGCCGGGGGCCCAGTTGGCCTCGACCGAGAGCCGACCGTTGCGGGTCGCGGCGCGGACGTTGCGGCCGTCGTAGTCGGCGACGAAGACCTCCTTGACGCCACGCGAGGTCTCGGCGCTGAAGGCAATGCGCGAGGCGCAGATGCCCTTGACCTTGAAGAGGTGCTGGAGGAGGCTGTCGACCGCGCGGTGCGAGGTCCAGCGCGGATCCCCGGCGGGGGCCGCCTGGACGGCATGGAGGGCGGCGCCGGCGCCCGTGTACAGGTCAAGCCGGAGCTGGCCGCCGGCGGCGCTGCCGCTGATCTGGTAGTCGACGGCCTGATCGTTGACGACGTCAAACCAGCCGCAGTTGCGCAGGTCGTCGGCCACCGCCTGGGAGAGGGCAGCATCCCCGCTCACCCCGCGGAAAAACACGCGGGGATTCTTGTCGCGCGCCGACTTGGCGACGGTGACTTGCGCGGAGAGCGAAAACGTGCTAATAAATATGAGGGCAAGGACGGCGGCGGCGAAAATGCGCTTCATTGGCTGGCGTCTCCCATGATTGGCGGTATGGTTGCGGAGTCCGGCGTAGACGGAGACTGTAGCCGTTGCCGCCGCAACCGCAAGCCGGAATCCCCCCTCACCTGCCGGAAACCGAGATGATTCAGCTCATGGATCCGCCGGCGGCGCCGCCGCCCGACATTGCCGGGCCCACCCAGGCCTTCTTTGGCGCGGACACGCCGTTGCGCGCCGCCCTGGCGGGGAGCGAATTCGCCTATGAGCCCCGGCCCCAGCAGGCCGCGATGGCCGGCCACGTGGCCGAGGCCTTCGAGCTGGGCCGCAACCTGACCGTCGAGGCCCCGACCGGCATCGGCAAGAGTTTCGCCTATCTCGTCCCGGCCATCCACCAGGCCCTCGCGGCCAACCGCCCGGTGATCGTCAGCACTGAGACCATCAGCCTCCAGGAACAGCTCGTCCACAAGGACTTGCCCTTCCTCCAGCATCTCTTGGGCCTGCCGTTCCGGGTGGCCTTGGCCAAGGGCCGGAGCAACTACCTTTGCCGCCGTCGCCTGGCCATGGCGAATGGCGCGAACCAGGCGGAGCTCCTGCCTTCCGAAGCCCTTTACGGGCCGGTCGAGCGCCTGGCCGCCTGGGCGGAGAAGACGATCGACGGCAGCTTCTCGGCGGTGCCTTTCCCGGTCAACGGCAAAGTCTGGGAACACGTCTGCTGCGAGACCGGCAACTGCCAGGGGCCGCGCTGCCACGGGCATGCGCGCTGCTTCTACTGGACGGCGCGGCGCGAATGGGAGAAGGCGCATGTCCTGGTGACGAATCATGCCCTGCTCTTCACGGACCTGAAGATCCGCGGCCTCGAGGGGCTGGAGACGGCGCCGTTGCCGCCGTGCTCGGCGCTGGTCATCGACGAGGCGCACCAGCTCGAGGACAGCGCCGCCAACCATCTCGGCATCCGCGTCAACAGCTTCGGGCTGAACGCCTTCCTGGGGCGCCTCTTCGACGGCAAGCGGGGCCGGGGGCTGCTGCTGGCCGGCGGCGAGGCGAGCCTGCCCCTGCGGCGGCTGGTCGATGACCTGCACATCGCCGTCGAGACGTTCTTCGGGGAGATCCGCGACCTGCTCGCCAAGCGTGGCGACAGCATCCTGCGGCTGCGCCACCCCGACCAGCTCCGCGACACCCTGACGGGCCAGCTCAACCAGCTCGGCCATGACCTGGCGAAGCTGGCCGAAAAACTGGAGGACGGGGACGACGACCTGCGCCTCGAGGTCTCGTCGATGCTCCAGCGGTGCCGCGCCTACCACCTGGAGATCCACGACTTCCTCGCCCAGGCGCGTGGGGACCACGTCTACTGGGTTGAGGGCGGCAGCGAAGAGCGCCGCTCCGTGACCCTCTGCGCGGCCCCGCTCAACGTCGCCGACATCCTTGGCGAGCACCTTTTCCATGGCGAGCATCCGGTGGTCCTGACCAGCGCCACCCTCGCGGTACGCAACAGCCTTGCCTATTTCCGGGAGCGCGTCGGCTTCGCGGGGGGCACGGAGGTTGTGCTCGACTCGCCCTTCGACCATCGCGCGCAGATGACGATCCATGTCGCCCGCGACGTCCCGCCCCCGACCGAGGCGAACTACGTTGACGAACTGTGCGCCGTCATTCCCGGGTACATCCGCAAGACGAAGGGGAAGGCGTTCGTCCTCTTCACCAGCCACGAGACCCTGCGCCAGACCGCCGAGCGCCTGCGCCCCTTCTTCGCGGTGGAGGGCATCACCCTGCTCGTCCAGGGCGAGGCCCTGGGCCGCACCCAGATGCTTGATGCCTTCCGGCGCGACATCGACTCAGTGATCTTCGGTACCGCCAGCTTCTGGATGGGGGTCGACGTCCCCGGCGAGGCACTGAGCAATGTCATCATCACCCGCCTGCCCTTCGCCATGCCCGACCATCCCCTGATCCAGGCCCGCGTCGAGCGCATCGAGGCGGCGGGCGGCAGTTCCTTCCGCGACTACCAGCTCCCCGAGGCCATCCTCAAGTTCAAGCAAGGCGTCGGGCGGCTCATCCGCCGCCGTGACGACTCCGGCATCGTCGTGATCCTCGACAGCCGCATCCTGACCAAGGGCTACGGACAGGCCTTCCTCAAGTCCATCCCCCCGTGCGAGGTCGTCATCGAGTAGGCCGCCGCCAGACCGGCGCGCCGCTGTCCTTGCCCAGGGCCGCATCCAGTTCCGCGCGGGTGGCGAAGAATCGGTACGGCTCCGGGTTTTTCCAGCGCCAGGTCTTGCCGTGGACCAGGATCTTCGTGGGCAACGGCGGCAAGGGGGCCGTCACGGCATCCCGCACCGTCGAGATCACCATCGCCCCCGCCATGCCGGCGGGACGATGTAACCGGGCAACCGCCAGATATCCCTCCCCATGCCGGTAGATCTCATCGATGGTCACCCTCCATGCGGCATCCGGAACCTTGACCGCCACGGAGACGACCATCTCCACGGCTGGGTCCACCGTTGCCGTTGCGTCCGCCTCGTCCTTCCCGGCGCGCGCGCCGTCGGCCGACGCCATCGCCCGGCAATCCATGCCGCTCGCCAACGTCACCCCCGCCACCACCATGGCGGCCATCGTCATTCCCTGATCCTGATTCCTCATGGGAGAATCCCCGAGTTCGTTGTGCGGTGGGCGTTCAGCGCTGGAAACTGGGCGCTTGCACCTCAATTCAAGGCTGCAACGACGGACTTCTCGATACCGGGCACGTCCTACATTATCCCCTCCCCCGCCGCCTGCAAGGCTCCGTCGGCCCGGGACGCCTCCTGGAGCTCGGCGCCTACCCGCGATCCCCGCAGTGATGCCTTCACGGCATGCTCCGCGATGCCGAACGACTTTGGCTTTCCGCGTCGCCGGGGTATGGTACGCTTGCCGATTGATCGAACCATGCCCGCTTCGCGCAGAGCGGGGCCTTCAGACCAGGAGACGAACCCCATGCCTCGCCCGGAATCCCCCTGGCGTCGCCGCGGCGCGATGGCGGCGCTGCTGATGGCCTGCCTGTCCGTGCTCGCCGCCGTCGGCCGGGCGACCGACACCGTGGTACCGGGTGACCTTGCCCGTTGGGAAGCCATTGGAACGACGGTGTCGGCCACCGACAAGGGCGACATCAAGGTTGCGGGCACCGGCATGGCCATCCTGCGCGAACCGATCTTGGACAACGACTACCGCATCGAGCTGCGCGCCAGCCTCGTGGCTGGCAGCGGCTATGGCGTTTTCGTCGCCGTCGGTAAGAACGAGGCCGGCCAGGCCGTTGGCCAGGGCTTCCAGTATGATCCCGGCGCCCAGGGGTTCCGGCTGGTCGACCTGCTTTCCGACCGGGATCTGGCTCCCCCCGTCAAGGTGGCCACCGACAACCGGCCGCACACGGTCGTGCTGATGGTGACCGACGGCCTGCTCCGGGTCGATGTCGATGGCCTGGAGGTCTTCCGCCATGCCTTTTCCGATCCCCCGCCCGGAAGCGTCGCCGTACGTGTCTGGAGCAACGCCGAGGTGCATCTCCATGGCCTGGACATCCGCCGCCGCCGCCGCTGAGCGCCCCCCGTGTGCGGGCGGCGGAGCCGGCCGCCTGGCGCTGCTCGGAATCGCCGTGCTGCCGCTTCTCCTCGGCGGTTGCGGCACCATTCGGCGCCTCAACTATGGGCCCCACCACACCTACATGCCCCTGGCGGTCGACGTCGACGAATTCCACAAGCACCAGCCCAAGAGCTTCACCGTCTACCCGTTCCGCAACACCAGCTGGTACCAAGAGGGGGCCGAGCGCGGCCGTCAGGCCATCCACGGCAAGTTCTCCCTGATCGGGCCATGTGCCCCGCTCGCCGAGGTCGACCGCCGGGCCCGCCAGCCCTACACCGCCGAGGACGCCATGCGCGTCGCCCGGGAGCTGGACACCGAGGCGCTGATCATCGGCGAGACCCTCGTCCAGGACCACGTCTTCCTGGTCCTCTACGCCTATGCCTTCGTGAAGCTGAAGATCGCCATCTACGACACCCGCACCGGGCGCCTCATCTGGCAAGGCTCCTCATGGTCGATGAAGGGCGATCTCGCCGGCCTCTCCCCCTACACCTTCTTCATCCCCTTCGGCCCCATCCTTGAGCACGTCTATTGGTCGCGCATCACCGCCGACCTCCACAACCGCGTCGCGATGGACATCGTCCACCGGCTCCACCCCGAGGTCATCACCCCGTGATGGCACCCGGCGGAGAGGATCCCGCTCCCGCACCTGGTCGACTTCTCCGGCGACGACGCCAGATCGGGAATCTCGGCAAGCACGATCCAACGACATGGACATCGATCCATGGCATCGCGGTCCGAGGCCGGCCATGTCCCGTCAGATCCGGTGCGTCGTGAACCGGCGGCGCTCGTAGGTGCGAATCTCGCGGAAGCCGGCGTCGCGGGCAAGGTCGAGGGCGGCGGCGAAGCCGGCCGCCACATCGCCCGGAGCATGGGCGTCCGAGCCCAGGGTCAGGCCGACGCCGCGCGCCTGGGCCAGCCGGAGGACCTCCGGCGACGGATAGGCCTCGCCGACCGGCTTGCGCCAGCCCGAGGTGTTGATTTCAATCGCCATGCCCCGGCTCCCCGCCTCGCGGAAGATCGCGTCCACCGACGCCAGAAAGGCCCGCATGTCGGTCGGGCGCCAGCCGAACTTCTTCGGCAGGTCGAAGTGCGAGAGGATGTCGACCCGCCCGTCGCGGACCATCTCCAGCATCAGCTCGGCATAGCGCCGCCAGACCTCGTCGACCTGATCCTGGCGCGCCCAACGCCAGGCGTTCGGCGGATCGTCGAAAGGCAGCTCGTCGGTGTAGTGGACCGAACCGAGGATGTAGTCGAAGTCCTCCTGCGCCAGGTGGGCATGAACTTCCGCCATGCGCCCTGGCACCCAGTCCGCCTCGATGCCATAGCGCACCCGCACCGGGCCGTCACGATGGCGCAGTTCCGCAATCCAGGCCCGATATTGGGGAAACTCAGTCTCCGCCATCCGGTATTGCGCATCGTAGCCGACGGGCCAGGGGGCATGGTCGGCGATGCCAATCTCGTCCAGGCCCGCCGCCGCCGCCGCCTGCAGATAGTCCGCCGGCTCGCCTTCGGCATGACGGCAGAGGCGCGTGTGCACATGATAGTCGGCCAGCATGGCAACCTCGTCCTTCCTTGCCCTCCCCCGATGCCTCACGATACCGCCGCATCACTGGCGCGGCAAGTCCCTGTGCCGCCGTCGCGACGCACCTCCCCCGGCGCAGGCTTCGCAAACGCCAGAGCCCATGCTATCGTATGCGCCCGGCGGCGCGGGCCCGCCCGCCGACAACCCCGGAGAGCCGACACCATGGAACTGCGCCACGGCAAGATTCATTTCGAGGACATTCCCGCGGCCGCCATCGCCGCCCGCTACGGCACCCCCACCTACGTCTACGAGGAAAACCGCATCCGCGCAAACTACCGGCGGGCGGACGCCGCCTTCCGCCGCCACTACCCCGACTTCCGCTTCTTCTACGCGGTGAAGGCCTGCAACAACCCGGCGATCGCCCACATCCTGCGCCAGGAAGGGGCTGGCATCGACGCCGCCAGCGTCCAGGAAATCCGACTCGCGGCGGCCCTCGGTCTCGGCGGCGAGGACGTCATGTTCAGCGGCAACTTCCTCTCCGACGACGACATCCGCGAAGGCCTCGCCAGTGGCGTGATCTTCAACCTCGACGACCTCGCCCTGCTCCCCCGGGTCCTGCGCCAGGGCCGCCCGGCCCTGCTCTCCTTCCGCATCAACCCCGGCTACGGGCGCAGCAACGTCGGCGACTTCGTCACCAATGCCGGACCCGACGCGAAGTTCGGCCTGCACCCGGATCAGGTGGCGACGGCCTACCGCCAGGCCAAGGCGGCCGGCCTGACCCGCTTCGGCGCGCACATGATGCCGGGCTCGTGCATCACCGACGCCGCCTATTTCCCCTTCATCACCGGGCTGCTGATGGACATCATCGGTCCGATCGCCCGCGACCTGGGGATCGACTTCGAGTTCATCGACCTGGGCGGCGGCCTTGGCATCCCCTACCGCCCGGGCGAGCCGCACCTCGACCTGGCCGAGGCCGCCCGCGGCACCGCTGAGATGTTCGCCGCCAAGGTCGCGCAGTACGGCATGCGCCCGCCCCTGCTGAAGATGGAGCCCGCCCGCTACTTCGTCGGCGATGCCGGCTTCATCGTCGGGCGCGTCCACGCCATCAAGCATTCGTACAAGAAGATCATCGGCACCGACATTGGCATGAATACCCTGGCGCGCCCGGCCATGTACGGCGCCTACCACGGGATCTTCTTCGACGGGCGTGAGGACGACCCGCGCGAGCCCGCCGGGCTGTGCGGACAGCTCTGCGAGAACACCGACTTCTGGGTGCGCGAACGCGACTTCCCCGCCACCGTCGCCGAGGGCGACATCGTCGTCGTCGAGAACGCTGGCGCCTACGGCTTCGCCATGAGCTACCAGTACAACGGGCGCCTCCGTCCCGCCGAGGTCCTCGTCAACGGCCGCCGCCACACGCTCATTCGCCGCCGCGAGGACTTCGCCGACATGGTTCGCGGCACCCGTGTTCCCAAGCGTCTCCTCGGCCCTGCGGCCAGCGCCTAGCCCTGATGGATCCCGTCGCCCACTTCCTTTCCTACCTGCGGGACGAGCGCCAGGCCTCGCGCCACACGGTGGAGAACTACCGCCGCGACATCGTCCAGTTCGCGCGCCTGGTCCTGAAGAGCGAGACCCCCGAGGCCGCCGACTGGGCCTCGGCCGACGTCTTCCACGCCCGCAACTTCGTCATGGCCCTGCAGCGCGAGGAACTGGCGCGGACCTCGGTCGGCCGCAAGGTATCGGCCCTGCGCTCCTTCTACCGCCACCTAGTGCGCGAGGGCGTCGTCAAGGGCAACCCCTTCACCGGCCTGACCTCGCCGAAGCGCCAGCGCCGTCTGCCTAAGTACTTCAGCGTCGATGAGATCTCGCGGTTGCTCGACGCTCCCGCCGCCTACTGGCGCGAGGCCGCCGCCAAGGCGGCCGCCAAGAACGACGACACCGCCGGCTTCGCGGCGGCGCGCGATGCCGCCCTCCTCGAGGTGATCTACAGCGGCGGACTGCGCATCAGCGAGGCGCTCGGCGTCAACCTCGGCGACGCCGACCTGGCCGGCGGCATCCTGCGCGTCCGCGGCAAGGGCAAGAAGGAGCGCATCGCCGTCCTCGGCGAGCCCGCCGTCGCCGCCATCCGCGCTTACCTCGACTGGCGTCTTTCCCGCACCCCCAACCAGGCTCCCAACGCGCCGCTCTTCGTGAACAGGTTCGGACAACGCCTCATGGCGCGTTCCTTCCAGCGCAACCTCAAGTTCTATCTGGCGACCGCCAACCTTCCCCACGAAATGTCCCCGCACAAGCTGCGCCACTCCTTCGCCACCCACCTGCTCAACGCCGGCGCCGACTTGCGCAGCGTCCAGGAGCTCCTCGGCCACGCCAACCTCAGCACCACCCAGATCTACACCCACATCAGCGCCGAGCGCCTCAAGGCCGTCTACGCCAAGGCCCATCCCAAGGCCCGGTGAATAACGCTCAACGGTCAACGCCCAACGGTCAACATAAATTGGGGACGTTCCGCATATCTACTTCTGCTTCAGATAAATACATAAGAATAATAGCGTTTTTTGGCAGTGTGCTTGCGGGGAGGCCGGGAGGTGCTCGGGCAATGGCTTTCCCGGACCGTGAAAAACCGCCACAATTACTTCATATATGCCTGATTACAAATAAGTAGTGCAGAACGTCCCCAATTATCTCGACAAGCTCAGGGCAGGCTGCTGGAGAACCTCTGTCTCCCGACGCTCCAAACCGAGCACGACGCGGAGGTGGAGAAATCTAAGTCCCGAAAGGACGGCATAACTTAACCTAGGGCGTGAGTCCTGGGGACGCGCACCGCTCCCATGTCCCGGAGTCCTGAAGAAGGGGCGAACGAGGACGAGGGGGATGGAGTGGTCAATTCATCGGCCGCCACGCCAGGTCGCAGATCACCGGCAGATGGTCGGAACCGATGTCCGGGCCCAGGCGGCGGGATGCCGCCGTCAAACTTGAGGAATACAGGACATGGTCGATCGGGATGCGGCAGACGGCGGGGAATTGCCGCGGCCACGAGGCCCCCATGCCGAAGCCGTTACGGCTGTCCCGCAATCCCGTCTCCGCCAACAGTCGCCGGAAATGCGGCGACCAAGGCGTGCAGTTCAGGTCGCCAGCCACGACCGTCGGACCCGCATCGTCGGCGAGGCGCGCCGCCAGCTCCAGCAATTGGGCGTCGCGCGCGGCGGCATACGTCCGGTTGACCGGCGGCAACGCATGGATGCCGATGAAGCGGATGTCCCTGTCCGGCGCCGACACGCGCACGTCGACCAGGGGAACACCGCTGCCGGCAATTGAGGATTCCACGTTGCCCGTCAGCGGCCACCGGCTGTACAGCGCCATCCCAAAGTTGTCCTCCTGCGGGGCCAGCACGCGATGGGGAAAGCGCCCGGCCAGGCCAGAGAGCCCGTCCACCCAGGCGTCATTGACCTCCATCAGCAGCACCACGTCGGCATCGCTGGCGAGGATCGCATCCGCGGCCGCGGACATCCGGGTGTTGGCCGTGTGGACATTCAGCGACAGCACGCGCATCCGGGGCCAGTCCTCCCCGGGGGGCGCTGGCCGGGGCCACCACGCCGACGAGACCACGCCAAGGTTCGCCAGCGCAAACCCGGTGATGACGACATGCACCCAC
>CAZBDL010000099.1:0-9605 GCA_964490525.1 uncultured Victivallales bacterium
CTGCGTGCGGGCGGCGTGGAGCGGGTTTCACTTTGCCTTGGCGGCGGCGCTCCCGATCCTCTTCGTGCTGCCGTGGCTGGGTCTGGGCATCATCGAGGTGGCCGGGCATCCGCCGGAACTGCTGGCGCGGGAGCGCAGCTATTTCATCACGCTGATTCCGAGCGGGGCCTTCGCCTGCTTGGGAATGGCCTTCAGCGCCTATTTTTCCGGACGGGGAAAGACCTGGAACGTGGCCTTGATCAACCTGGGCTGCTGCGCCCTGAACATCGGGTTGAACTACCTGCTGATCTTCGGCAAGGGGGGATTCCCGGCGCTGGGCATCGCGGGGGCGGGCATCGCCACGAGCATTGCGTCGCTGGCCTCGTTCCTGATGGCCCTCGCGTGGTTCCTGCTCCTTGACCAGGAAGCCCAGCCGACCCGTCGGCACTGGCGGCCATCGCCACCGGACATCCGGCGTCTGCTCTGCTTTGGCGCCCCGGCGGGGACGCAATGCCTGCTGGACGTCGGGGCCTTCACCGGGATCACCTTCCTGATCGGCAGCATCGACCGCGAAGCGATGGCGGTGACGACGATCGCGCTCTCCATCAACATGATCAGCTTCCTGCCACTGCTCGGGCTGTCGGACGCCACCGGGATCGTGGTGGGGCAGCACATCGGGCGGGGCCGCCGGGACATTGCCGAAGAGGTCGCCTGGCGCGCCTGGCGCATGTCATCCACCTACATGGCCTTGACGGGAGCGGCCTTCATTCTCCTTCCCGGATGGCTGATCGGCTTCTTCGCGCCGGGAGGGAAAAGCGGGATCGACTTTGCGGCGATCCTGGCGGCGGGGCGTCCGATCCTGGCCTGTGCGGCGGTCTTCAACTTCTTCGACGCGACCAAGTTCATCTTCATGGGGGCCCTACGTGGCGCGGGCGACACTCGGGTGCCGATGCTGATCTGCGTCAGCGGGGCCTGGCTGCTGATGCTGCCCGGAGTGGCCATCCTGATCCTCGTCGCCGAGGCTTCCGTGGTCACCGTCTGGATGTACCTTACGGGGTACCTGCTGGTCGAATGCCTGCTGATCCTCTGGCGCTTCCGCACGGGGGCCTGGAAGCGCATCGAGATGATCGAGCGCATCGCGCCGGTGGAGGCCCTGCATGCCGAGGTGCCGGTGCCGATCGAGTGAGGGTTCCCCTGCAGAAAGGTTGACGATGGACGAGTTGCCGCTGTATGTGATCATGGGGCCGACGGCTTCCGGGAAGAGCGCGCTGGCGCTGGCACTGGCGGAACGCCTCGGGGGTGAAATCATCTCGGCTGACTCCATGCAAGTGTACCGTGGCCTGGACATCGGCACGGCCAAGCCCACGCTTGCCGAGCGGCAGCGGGTGCGGCACCACCTGATCGACATCCTGGACATCGCCGAGCCCATGGACGCGAACCGGTTCGTGGTTTTGGCCGATGCCGCCATTGGCGAGATTCGCCACCGTGGGCGCATCCCGGTGGTGGTGGGCGGCAGCGGAATGTATCTGAAGGCGTTGCTGCGTGGGCTTGACGACCTGCCGGCGAGCGATCCGGCGCTACGGGCGCGCCTGGAAAGGGAATATGGAGGCACGGAAGGTCTGGCGCGGCTACGATCGCGCTTGGCGGAATTGGATCCCGAATCCCTAAACCGGCATGCGACCAACCCGCGACGACTGTTGCGCGCCCTTGAGGTCCATCTGCTCACGGGCCAGCCGATGTCGGGGCAGCAGATGCGGGAAGACGCTACGCTTCGCTACCCGGCCCACGCCTGGCGGCTGGAATGGCCCCGCGAGATGCTCGTCCGGCGCATCGCGGAACGCACCGATGAGATGCTGGCTCAGGGCTGGATTGCCGAGGCGGCGGCCCTGCTGCCGCGTGGTCTGTTGGCTTCGCCGACCGCCAAGCAGGCCTTGGGCTACCCCTTGATCGCCGCGCATTTGGCGGGCCGGATGGACGCCGCGACCCTGCGCGAGCGACTGGTCGTCGCCACCCGGCAATACGCCCGCCGCCAGGCCACCTGGTTCCGGCATCAGCATCCCGAGGCGTCAATCCTTGCCATGCCCGTGGATATCGAGGCCTGGCTTGCGGCGGCCGAGGCTCCGGCATGAGGATCGAGGGAACCAGCCCTCATTCATACCCTGGAGGACATGCGCTCGGCGACGCATCACCACGGTACGCTACAGCCCCCCCTCGACCATGCCGCCCTGGCGTTCCCACCCAGCGGGACGGTTGACCGGCAGGGAACTGACCCCGCGGCGTTCGGACTCGGTCCGGCATCCCCCCAGGAGGCACACGCCAAGGAGCAGGAGTCCCGCCGCCACCTGCCAGAAAGGCAACGGCCGCCCCGAAGGGCGGCCGCGTGGTGTCGTCGGACGCGTCACCGAGTCATCCGAAGAAGAGCATCTCATAGACCTTCATCTCCATGACCTGCATGATGACGGCCGCCAAAAGCAGGATCAGGGAAACAACACCGGTGATGGTGAATACCATGGAGTTGTACATGTCGATTCTCCCTTGGATCCTAATCAGTTGGCCATTTCCGCAAGGGCATCGTCGCCGAAATACACCTGGTCGCCGACCTGGATGTCGCTCTTGCGCTGTTCAGGCAGGATGTCGGCGATCGCGCAGTTCGGATTGACGCGGATGATCTTCAGCTTGGCGAGGTAGTTGTCGTCGCGGGCCGCGGTCATGACCCAGTTCTGCGGCAGGGGAACGACGATCTCACGGGTCTTGTTCTTGCCGGCCGGGACAGTCATCTTGTTCTCGGAACCGAGGTCGATAACCACGAAGTCCCACTTACGGTTGACCTCAATGACCGTCCCCCTCAGCTTCTTGACAAACTGGGCCGTGCCGTCGCCGCCGCCGCCTTCCTCGCCGCCACCAGGATTGAGGATGTCGTCCAACTCTTTCTTGACCTTGGCGTACTGGGCCTCAAGCTTGGCATACTTCTCCTCGGTCTGGCGGAGGCGGTCGCGGGTGTCCTCAAGCTGGCGCTTGGTATCGGCCAGTTCGACCTTGGTACGCTCAAACTCATCCTTGACGCCGCGGACGGCGGTCTCGACATTGGCAAGAGAGGCGGCATAGTCCTCGCCAAGGAGGGAGGGGGCGGTAACCTCGAGGATCTGGCAGATGCGGGTGATGTGGCTGCCGTAGGTGTCGGAGCGCTTCTTCAGGGCCTCGACCTTGCTGCCGAACTCGCCGAGCGGCCCGGCATAGTCGTCAAGGTTTTTCAGTGCCTCGCTCTGGACGCTGAAGCCGATGACGCCGGCGGAACGGGCGATCTGGTCGACCAAAGCATTGTCGCGGTCATTGACCTTGGCGACATAGCCGACCAGCTTGCTCTTCGTCTCGTCATAGGTCTGGACGCTCTGGAACTGGGTGGGGGCAAAAGTCTCGGGAATCTCCAGGGTGTCGGCGACCTGCTTCAGGGTGTTGCCGAGGACGTCACGCTGCAGGGCGATGTCCTGCGACTGCTTCTTGAACGGGGCCAAGACGTTCTCGAGATTCGCGTAGTTGTTGTGGTAGAGGGATTTCTTGACGTTCTCCGCGGCGAATCCGGGCTTCTCGGGAACCAGCTCCAGGCGATTGGGGTCAAGCGCCTTCTTGTACTCGGTCTCGCTGTTCGCGTCGAGGATGCCGGCGACGGTGTTGATGGCGACCGCCATCTTGTCGCCGCGGTTGCGCAGTTCGTCACGCTTCTTGAAGAGGAGGGTCCCGAAGACGACCGCGACGACGGCGAGCACGAGGATGACGATGTTGACGATGCGGTTGAGAGTGCCCATGGCCCTTCCACTCCTGCGTGAATTGACGTGAATGTGCCTGTTGGATTCGACATGATGACGGACTAGGGGAGCGACTATAGCGATGGCTTTTCCAGAATGCAAGTTGGCGGCGGCAAATCTCCTTTTTTTTCCTGCGGGGATGCCGACCTGGACTTCCCCTTTCGGCATTTCCCGGCTATGTTTCGGTTCTCTTCATCATTATTCGCGGCACCAGGAATCACGGGAAGGCCACCGGCATGGGGAAGCGACGAGGCCGCGCCTTGATGCAGCTCGAGTACGGGACGTTCATCGCCTGCGTTGCCCTGGCGCGGGCCCTGCCCCTGCGGCTGGCCTTCCTGATGGGCCGAATTCTTGCCGGGACCGCCTACCTGCTTGACCGGCGGCACCGCCGACGGGTTGTCCGCAACCTATGCCATGCGGGGGTGGCCAAGGATCAAGGGGAAGCCCGCCGTCTGGCCTGGAGGAACTTCCAGGCGTTCGGCCGGATGATCGTGGAGGTCGCCAAGATGCGCCAGTTCATCACCCCCGGGAACGTCCACGACCATCTTCGCCTTGGCGGCGACCCGGAGGCGAAGGAGCTGTTTTTCACCGGACGCGACGGGGCACCCCCCTCGCCGGCCATCATCGTGACCGCCCATTACGGCAACTGGGAGCTGGCCGGCATGGGGTACACCCTGGCCAGTGGGCACCCCCTGACATCGATCATCCGCCCCTTTGACAATCCATTGATCGGCAAATGGTTCTACCGCCAGCGCCAGGGATTCGGCCATCGGATCCACGTAAAGGACGGTGCCCTGAAGTCCCTGCTCGGGGCACTTCGGCGGGGCGAATCCGCATGCATCCTAGCGGACCAGCATGCGATCCGCGCGCAGGGCGTGGAGACCATGTTCTTCGGCCATCCGGCGCGCACCCACGCCTCACCCGCCCTGCTCCACCTCCATACGGGCGTGCCGATCCTCGTCGCCGTGTCCCGCCGCCTGCCCGGCGATTTCCAGTTCGAGTTCACGCTTGCCCCGCCGATCCGGCTGGTTCCGGGGCCGGACAAGGACGCCGACGTCCGCCACTTGGCCCAGGCCTATACGGACACGCTGGAGAGGCTGATCCGGCAGGATCCGATCCAATGGCTCTGGGCGCATCGCCGCTGGCTCGACATCGACCGCTAGCGGGTGTCGCCCCGTCGCGACGGCCGCCATGCGCCAGCGGCAACGCCTTCACGCACCATCAGGAGAACCGGGAAAGGGGAAACCATGCGGAACGGCATGATGGTGGCCACGGCCTGCCTGCTGGCGATGCTGGCGGCAGCCTGCGCCACCCCGGACATCGAACGATTTGCGACGGCAGGCGAAAAGACGGCGGACCACGCCGAACAGGCCTACGAATCAGTCGCCGAGGCCGTCCGCGAGCGGCGCTTGGCGGAGACCGTCGCCACCCCCGGGGCGTTGCCCGACGCCGAGACCTTTGCGCCCGTGCTGGCGGATCGCGACCTGAAGGCACGGATGGCACTGCTGCGCAGCATGCGCAGCTATGCCAAGGGGTTGCGCGAACTGGCGACCGCCGACCATCAGGCCAAGGTCGACCAGGCATCGGCAAGGCTCGACCGCGCCCTGCGCCAGCTCAACCGCGAGGTAACCGCAGCCGGCCTGATCGAGTCCGGCGTCGCCGATGCCGACCTGGCGCTCTTCGCCATCGCCGTCCGCCGCGTCGGCCGGGGAATCGGCGAAATCCGCCGTCGGCAGGCCATCCGCTCCGACATGGCCGCCGCCACCCCGGCGGTAGGCCAGGCATCCGCGCTGCTCGCGGCGGAACTGCCCGAACTGGGCGCGCTGGCCGAGGCAAGCATGTCCACCGTCGAGACGGAGCTATTGGCCGCCTACCAAGCCGAAGCGGCAGGCTTGGCCTTCACGGAGCGGATGGACCGGCTCCGGGAAATCGAACGCCGGCGGACGCGGCGGAGCGAGACAAAGGCCTATTTCGCCACGGCCGGACGCGCCGCGGCCCGACTGGGCGAGGCCCATGCCGCACAGAAGTCCGTCCTGGATCGGGATGCGGTCAGCCTCGCGGCCTTGTCCACCGCCCTTGACCAACTCGAGGAAGCCGTGACGGATCTCCAGGCATTCCGTCGACGCTGGCGCACGTGGGGGGACGCCCGATGAGCAAGCCCATCAAGAAACCGACCACCAGGCGGGGGACCAGCACAAGGGATAAGGCCCCGCTGTCCCTGGCCGACCAACTGAAGGTCAGCATCGACGGCCTGAATGCGCTCATTCCGGAAGCCACGTCGGGGTCAGAGCGCCAGGCCTTGCGGACGCGGCGCCTGGAGGCGTTTCGCCAATGGGAGGCGGCTCTGCGGCTCCAGGCCGGCGAACGCACCGCGGCATTTGCCGAAGCCGCGAAGGCGCTCCAGTGCGCCAACCGGGAGATCGCCGCCGCCAAGAAGGATCTTGTCCGTATCACCAAGGCGATCGACCGGCTCGCCACCGCCGCGAAGCTCGCCGACCGCGCCCTGGCCTTGGCCATGAAGGCCATGTGAAGGACAGGGGGGCATAAGCAGAACGCTTCCGCTCCGCCCCCCCCCGCTCCCCCGTGCATATCATATTATCATATTACCATGCTGCTCCCGTACCTGACGCGGGCCGACTTGGACATCCACGCCATCCCCCGACGCCAGGGCAGGAGCACCAGCAGGCGGACATGGAGCCACGCCGCCGCCACCGTGTCCGCCACGACACGGAAGTGGGTGATGCGCCGAGCCGGCTCCGGATACCCCACAGAAACGGGAACATGCACCACCCGCACCCCCGCCCAGCAGCTATGAACCAAGGCCTCGACCTCATAGGCATACCCGCCAGCACGGCACGGCAGTCCGGCCAGCAGGGACACGGGATAGGAGCGAAAACCGCTTTGACTGTCGGTCACCGTCACGCCTGCCTCCAGGCAGACGAGGAGATTGGACAGGGTCCGCCCGACACGGCTCCGCCAGGGAATGCGGGCAGCGGAGAAGTCCCGGTCTCCGACCACCAGGCACATCGCCGTCGGCGACAGATGGGGCAGGAAGACCGCTATGTCCGCCGGATCATGCTGCCCGTCTGCGTCCAGAGTGATCATGTGGCCAACGCCAAGCCCCGCCAGATGACGGGCCGCCGTGCGCAGGGCGGCCCCCTTCCCGGCATTCCGCGGATGCTTCAGCAGCGTCACCTCCAGCCCCGCGAGAAGGGCCGGGACGTCCATATCCGTCGAGCCATCGTCCACCACCACCGCGGACGGCCCCTGACGCAGGGCACCGCAGACCACCTCGCGCAAGGTTGCCCCATGGTTGTAGACGGGGATCACGGTCCGGACATGGTCGTGCCGGTCATCCATCGGCGCCACTCCTCGCGCTGCCCCCCCGCGCCCAGCGCGCCAGGTAGGGCAAGGCCGCGCAATGTGCCACCGGATTGTGCTTTGCGCAATCCATGCAACGGCTGGATGCCAAACGATGCGTCAAGATTGTTTTTTTTGGGCAGGTCCGTTTGCATAACCTCATCGCCATGCCTATAGTGCCGTCCTGTTTCCATTGACAGTCCGATTTCCAACGAGGGAGGCCCTTGATGAAGCGTCATGCCGTCTTAGCCATCGGCACGGCCATCGCCCTGGCACTCACGTCGGCGACAGCCTTCGCGCAAGCGCAAGGCCGCTTCCAGAATGTCGCCGTCACGGTCGGATTCGTCCAGTCCCCCCAATACGAGGTCAAGACGATCTCCCAAACCCTCTCCAACGATCGTTGGCTTGAGGTCAAGGTCGACTACACGACCGCCCTCGTGGCGATGAAGGATGCCAAGGGGACCGACTGGTTGGACGACGTCTCCTTCGAATATGAGATCCTGTTGCCCACGGATGACAAGGGGACGAACTACGTGCTGCTCACCGGCAAGGTCGACTACTGGTCGATCCCGATGGACGGCAAGAAGCACCAGGCCGATGCGTACATCCACCCGCGCTTCATCCAGCGCTACGCCCCCGACCTGAAGATGCGCTCGGCGAGCCTGAAAAACCTCTATGCCAAGGTGACGATCACCGCCAACCGGGCGATTGTCGGCGGGGCCTTCTATGCGCCGCGGGGCAAGTCCAATGCCGAGGCCGACGCCATGTTCCGCCGGGCGGCAACCATGACCACGCTGACCCGGGTGATCGACAGTGTCTACGGGCGCGACAAAACCCCGTGGCTGTTCGTCAATCCCGACCTGTACGAACTGATCAAGCAGGGCGGCAAGTAAGGGACGAGAGCACCATGCCCAGTTCCGATCTGATTCTGGCGATCGACATCGGCGCGGACACCCTCAAACTGGCGGAGTTCTCCTATCCGCCGTCCGGCGGGGTGGCCCTCGAGAAGTTTGCCTGCACCGAATTTGGCGGCGAGCTCAAGGAGGAGGAACTGATGGCGGCCATGAAGGAGGCGCTCGCGTCCTCCTTCGCCGAACACAACTTCACCGCCAGGAACGTCATCCTCTCGATCTCCGGCCAGGCCGCCTTCATCCGCTTTGTCAAGCTTCCCCCGATCGGCGAGGAAGAACACCGGGTCCGTCAGGTCGTCGAGTACGAAGCCAAGCAGAACGTCCCCTTCCCGATCGACCAGGTCGTCTGGGATTATCAGCTCATCGGCGGCAGCGGAGCCGGCGAGTCCGAGATCGAGGTCATGTTCGTCGTCGTCAAGGGCGACTACATCCAGGAGATCACCGACGCCCTGGAGAAGCTGGGCAAGCAGACCCTGTTGGTCGACGTTGCCCCGACCGCCTGCTACAACGCCGCCAGGGCGAACGAGATCGGGGCCGAGGAAAGCGTCATGATCCTGAATATCGGCGGACGCTCGTCCAGCCTGGTGTTCATCGACAGCGGCCGGTTCTTCGTCCGTAGCATCCCCATTGCCGGGCACACCATCACCCAGCAGATCAGCAAGGAATTCGGCATTCCTTTCGCCGACGCCGAGGAACTGAAGCGCCGCCACGGCTTCGTCGCTCTGGGCGGGGCCTACGAGGAGCCAGACTCCGAGGTCGCGGCGACCGTTTCCAAGATCGTGCGCAATGTCATGACCCGTCTGCATGGCGAGATCAACCGCTCGATCAACGTCTACCGCTCCCAGCAGAAGGGCGAGAAGCCTACCAAGCTCTATTTGGCAGGCGGCAGTTCGGTGATGGCCTTCACTCCGCGGTTCTTCCAGGAAAAGCTGAAGATTCCGGTTGAGTACCTCAATCCCTTCCAGGTGGTCTCCCTTTCCAAGATCGTCGACCGGGAATCCCTGGCCGAGGTCGCGCACATGTTCTCCGAGGTAATCGGCCTGGGGTTGCGCCACGCCACCACCTGCCCAATCGAGATCTCCCTGGTGCCGCCCGAGCTGCGCCGCCTGCAGGAGATCCGCCAGAAGTCGCCGTACTTCTATGCCAGTGCGGCGTCCCTTCTGCTCTGCCTCGGCATTGCCCTCGGCGCCATCACCCGCCAGGAGCAGATCGACAAGAAGAAGGTCCAGACGGCATCGGCGATCCGCGACCGCACCCTGAACATGGACAGCCAGATCGCCAGCGAGGACCGGCAGAAGCGGCGGGCCCAAGGGGAGTACGACCAGGCCGTCAAGATCTTGGCCCAGCGCACGACATGGTTCGAGGTCATCAACGAACTGCAACGCCTCCTGCCCGACAACATGTGGCTGACCAGCATCAAGCCGGCCGACGCCCCTGGCAAGGAGGCGACCGAGGAGGCCCCGGGTGAAGCCGGCGGCGGCCCGATGTTTCCGATGTTCCGCCGCACGCCGGGGCGTGCGACCGAGACCCGGCAGGCCAGCACCGCAGTGGA
>CAZBDL010000100.1:0-9592 GCA_964490525.1 uncultured Victivallales bacterium
GCTGGGGACGCCCTATCCCCTGGTGGGCCTCGGCATGGTCGGGGCCGACGCCAATGGCGACTACCTCCGCCAGACCTTCGCGGATCTCGGCGTCGACACCTCACGGCTCGTCGCCTCGTCCGAGGCCCCGACCTCGTACACGGACGTCATGAACGACGCGGCCACCAGCGACCGGGTCTTCTACCACCATCGCGGGGCCAACGCCCGGTTTGCGCCGGAGCATGTGCCCGTGGCACCGCTCTCCTGCCGCATCTTCCATCTCGGCTACCTGCTGCTGCTCGACGCGATGGATGCGCCCGACCCGGAGTGCGGCACCGTCGCCGCCCGCCTGCTGCGCGACGTGCGGGCGGCCGGCATCCTCGCCAGCGTCGATGTGGTCAGCGAAGAAGGCGACCGCTTCCGCAGCATCGTCCCGCCAGCCCTGAAGCACACCGACTACCTGATCATCAACGAGATCGAGGCCGGGCGCATCACCGGACGGCAGGTGCGCGATGCAGGCCACACGCTGGATGCGGACGCCCTGACGGCGGCGGTCGAGGCGCTGCTCGGCATGGGCGGGATGGCCATGGTCGCCATCCACATGCCCGAGGGGTACTACGTCCAGGAACGCTCCGGACGGCGCCACGCCGGCGGCTCGCTGCACCTGCCTTCCGGATACATCGTCGGGGCGGTCGGCGCGGGCGACGCCTTCTGCGCGGGCATGCTTCATGGCCTGCACGAGGGCTGGCCCCTGCCCGCGTGCGCCGACCTGGGCTCGTGCTGCGCGGCCGCCTGCCTGGCGATGAGCGGCGCCAGCGAGGGACTGCGCCCGCTCGACGACATCCTGGCTCTCGGACGCCGCTTCCCGCGCCGCCCCGCGCCCGTCGCCGTGTAGTTCCTGCCAAGCGTCAAATGCAGACCTTACCACGAAGGACACGAAGGCTTGCAGAACAAAGCGATTGATCCATGTTTTGATCTTGGCGACGTTGAAGGTTGAGCACCCGTGCGAACGTCGCACCCCAGTACCGCCGAGCTCCCGCTCGGCACCGGCACCGGCCCCGGCAGCGTCGCCGACCAGGCCGCAAAAGGAAAGGTCAAGCACTCCATGTCTTCCCGGACGTTTGTCGGCTTCGGCTTCGGGGCGATCCAGGCGGGCCTGTTTCTGGACGAGGCCCAGCGCAGCGGGCGCTTCTCCCGGCTGGTCGTGGCGGAGGTCGTCCCGGAAACGGTCGCCACCCTGCGCGCCGCGGGCGGACACTACACGGTGAATGTGGCCTCGGCGGAGGGCCTGGCCCGCCACGAGGTCACCGGCGTGGAGATCCTCAATCCGCGCGACGCCGCCGACCGGGGCCGCCTGGTCGCGGCGATCGCCGAGGCGGACGAGATGGCGACGGCGCTGCCCAGCGTCGCCTTCTATGGCGGCGACCGGCCATCCGACCCGGTGGCCCTGATCGTCGAGGCCCTGCAGGCAAAGTCCGGACAGCCCCATCCCCGGCGCACCCTGCTCTATGCCGCGGAGAACCACAACCATGCCGCCGACGTCCTCTGCCGGGCGATCGCCGGACGCCTGCCGGACGACCGTTGGCGGAACCATTTCGCGGCCGTCGAGACGGTCATCGGCAAGATGAGCGGCGTGGTCGATGACCCGGCCCAGATCGCCGGGCAGGATCTTGCCCCGGTCACGCCCGGCGCGCCCCGTGCCTTCCTGGTCGAGGCGTTCAACCGCATCCTGGTCGGGACGCCGCCCTGGCCGGACTTCGCGCGTGGCATCGAGGTCTTCGCGGAGAAGCCCGACCTGCTGCCGTTCGAGGAGGCGAAGCTCCATGGCCACAACGCCACGCACGCCCTGATCGGCTACCGTCTTGCCTTGGCGGGATGCCGCTTCATGGCCGAGGCCGAGGCGCACCCCGGCCTCCTGGCGCTCGCCCGCGACGCCTTCATCCATGAATCCGGCGCGGCGCTGTGCCGCAAGCATGCCGGCCTCGACCCGCTGTTCACCGAGGCAGGCTATGCGGCCTACGCCGACGATCTCCTCGTGCGCATGATGAATCCGCTGCTGCGCGACCGGGTCGACCGGATCGTCCGCGACCCTGCCCGCAAGCTGGCTTGGGACGACCGGCTCGTCGGCACCATGCGCCTGGTCCTGGGCCAGGGCATCGTCCCGCGCCACTACGCCGCCGGGGCGGCCGCCGCCCTCCAGGTCCTCGCCCGCGAACGCGGCACCGCTGCCGCCAGCCTGCTTGCGCCCCGCGAGCTGGACACCCTCTGGCCGGGCGCCCCCCCCGCCGAACGCGAACCCGTCGCCCGCCTCCTCATGGAAGCCCTGGAAACCACCGCGTCATAGGTGCCGCCGGTATCCTACGGCTGGACGTAGATGCCCACGAGGTTGACGACCAGGGAGTCGGCCGTCGAGGACTCGTCGACCGTGCCGACCACGGTGACCTTGGCGAGTTCCTTCAGTCCGTTCCAGCCCTTCAGGGGAACGGGCAGGACCTGGCCAGTGGAGGGCGACTTTACCTGCACCACCGCCAGGGAGGCAGTGACCTTCTCCTTGGGCTCGCAGCAGTAGTCCCACGGGGTCGAGCAACTGTCCCCGTGCTTGCGGGTGCAGTTGGCGATGGCGTCGGCATCGGCAAGCAGGAAGATGGCCATCTTGTCGCTGAAGGTCCCAACCTTGCGGCCGCCGACCTCCCCCATCAGCACGACCCGGTCGCCGGGCTTGGCCGAAAGGCGCGCCTGGAATGGCCCGACCGCTTCTGGCGGCGGCTCCGCCAGCAGCAATCCGGCAAGCTCCGTCTCCGGCGCCACCGTCGCCGCAGAGGGTGCTTCCTTCGCTGAAGCCGGAGCCTTCGCAGACCGGTCACAGCCGACTCCCGCCAACATCACGCCCAGCGCCAAGGTCAAGACCAAACGCCGATACATCCTCATCGTCGCTTCTCCCAAATATCATTTAGTTTGATTGTCAATCTATCTCGTCGGGATTCTTGTTGCAAGGCTAAGGAATGAGGGTCGCCTATCTCGGCAGCTTTACCCGCCACAAGCAATCTTCTTGGGCCATTCATACTGGCATGTCAACTGTATTTATGTCCACGCATGCGTCGTGCCCTTGGCCTCAGGCGGCGCGGAGGCTGTCAACGATGGGCGGACGCAGACAGGCCCAGGCGGGGAGGATGACGCCGACGACGCCGAGGGCGATGGCGACGCCGAAACCGAGGAGGAGGGTGCGGCTGTCGACCACCAGGGCGAAGACGCCGGTGGAGAAGGCGATCTCGATGCGGGGCAGCCAGGGGGTGGCGACGGCGAGGGCCAGGAAGGCTCCGGACAGGCTGATGAGCAGGGACTCGGCCAGCAGGCCGACGAGCAGGGTGCGCCGTCCGAAGCCGATCGCCTGGAGCGTCGCCAGCTCGCGCCGCCGGACGGCCATGGCGGCATACATGGTGTTGATGCCGCCGAAGATGGCGGCGGCGGCGACGAGGACGGCGGAGGCCCAGACCATCATGCGGATGGGCCGGTAGAAGCGGGAGAGCGAGGCATAGTAGTCGGGCTCGCGGATGGCGGCCATCTCCAGGTCGAGGCGCTGCATGCAGAACAGCTCGACCGCGGCAAAGTCCGCCGGGTTGCGCAAGGCGACCACGGCGCAGGAGAGGGTCTCGCGCTTGGTCGCCGTGAGCAGGTCGTTGAGGTCCAGCCAGAGCTCCGCCTCCATCATCGTGCCACGTCCCTGGAAGTGCCCGACGATGCGGTAGGCCAAGCCCTCGAAGAGGATGTCCCGCCCGATCGCCAAGGACTCCGCCGGCACCCCCAGATGCCGGGCGGCCTGGCGACCGACCATGACCTCGCCGGATCCCGGAAAGCGGCCGGAGACAATGACGATGTGCTCGTGGACGTTGAGGGCCTCCCAGGTGACGCCACGGAACAGCGCGGAACGCGGATCGTCTGGATGCTCCGGCAGCGCGGCCATGCCCATGTAGTAGACCTCAGGCGAGACCGCCGGGCGGTCAAGGACCCGCCGGATGTCCCCGACCGCCGCCGCCAGGAGCCCGGCCGCGACCCGGGGAATCTCGCTGCGCTGGATGCTCTCCTCGCTGCCCGCGCCCAGAACCAGGACCTTGGCGGGATCGCCGACCGCGGTCAGGCAGGAGGCAATGCCGCGGTTGACGGCGTCGGCGGCGACCAGCAGGAAGACCACCAGGGCCGCCCCAAGGACCATCTGGGCGGTCTTCCAGCGGATCCGCCCCAGATTGCGCCAGGCATAGGATAGCGGCAACATCGGCTCACTCCGCGCGGAAGTTCTCGACCATGTCCTGGTGCGTCACCCGCCAGGCCGGGGCCAGGCCCGCCAGCAGGCCGAGCAGGAGCGACAGCGCCAGGCCCAGGCCCAGCGTCCCGCCGTCCACCGCAAAGACCACGCTCAAGGCGTCGACGCTGAGCGAGAAGCGTCCGAAGTGGACGGTGGCAGCGGCGGCGGCAAGCCCCAGCACCCCGCCAAGCAGGCCCATCGCCATGCCCTCGAGGGCGACCATCCAGACCAGGTGGGCGCGCCCATAGCCCAGAGCTTGGAGGACGGCAAACTCGCGGACCCGTCCGCGCACCGAGAGGACAATGGTGTTGGCGACCAGGGCGAAGACCGCCGCCAGCGCCGCCCAGGCGACCATGCGCGCTCCCCGGATGAACATCGCCACCTCGCCGATCGCCTGCGCCACGAAGGCCTTCTCCGCCCGGGTCGAGGTCGGATCCTGGTCATGCCGGAAGGTCTCGTCGATCGCCCGTGCCACCTCGTCCAGGCGCGCCGGATCATCCACCCGCACATTGAACTGGGTGACGATCCCGAGACCCACCCGCGAGGCCTGCTGCAGGAAGTCGAGGTGGACATAGCCGACATTCAGGTTTTGGGGATTGTCGGATTCGATGATGCCCGCCACGGTGACGGTGATGCCAGCGGCGTCCAGCTTGTCGCCAATGCCCACCCGGCGGCGCTCGGCCAAGACGCGCCCGAGCAAGGCCGCATCGCTGCGCCGCCGCCATTCCGCGACCGAACCCTGCCGCAGGGTGAAGTTATCCTGGAAGGTCTCCATCTTCTCCTGCGGAATCCCCCGGAAGGTCACCACATCGAGGCTGGTGGAACAATTGTTGACGACAATCTGGATGGGGTACACCTCACGCACGCCAGGCAGGGCGGCGATCTTCCGCTCGTAGCCTTGGGGCAGGCGGCTGGCAAAGGGGCAGAAGCGGTTCTGGCGGTAGACGACGAGGACGGCGTCCTCGGCGGACCGGGTGGTCGCCTGGCGCAGCCCCTCCTGCATGGTGCCGATGACCACGAAGAGGAACATGCCGGCGGCGACGCCGAGCACGGTCAGCAAGCTCCGCACCGGATGGCGGCGAAGCTGCACCAAGGTCAGCCAGGCAAGGTTGATCGGCCACATGGGGTAAGCCTATGGGAAGTTGCGGGTTGCGGGTCACTGGTTACGGGTTGCGGGTTGCGGGTTGCGGGTTGTTCCTCTCGTCCTCGTCCTCGTCCTCGTCCTCGTCGGTTTGGTTCTTCAGGAGACAGAGGTTCGCCCGTCCGCCAGCTGGCGGACGGGCTCCTACCTTGTACCAGGCTTCACGTCGTGCTCGGGCTCCTACCTTGCACCAGGCTTCGCGTCGTGCTCGTCGATGGGCATGTCAACGTTCGGCGATCGCTGCTCCACGGGGTGATTCTCCACCAGCCGACCCTTTTCGAGGTGCAGGATCTGGTCGGCATAGGCGGCGGCCTTGGCGTCATGGGTGACCATGACGATGGTCTTGCGCAGTTCGCTGCCGAGCTGGCGCAGGAGTTCGAGGATGCCGGCGGCGGCAGTGGCGTCAAGGTCGCCGGTCGGCTCGTCGGCGACGATCACCTTCGGGTCGGCGGCCAAGGCCCGGGCGATCGCCACCCGTTGTTCCTGTCCGCCCGAAAGCTGGCGCGGGAAGTGCGTCATCCGATCGGTCAGGCCGACCAGCTCAAGCACGGCCAGGACTCGCCGCTCGCGCTCCTGCCGGGACATTCGCCGGACAAGCAGCGGCAACTCCACGTTCTCGTAGGCGGTGAGCACCGGGATGAGATGGTAGAGCTGGAAGATGTACCCGATGTTGGCGCCGCGCCAGCGGGTCAGCCGCGAGCGCGGGAACGCGCTGATCTCCTCGCCGCCGATGACGATGCGGCCGGCGGTCGGCGAGTCGATGCCGGCAATCAGGTTGAGCAAGGTGGTCTTGCCGGAGCCGGACGGCCCCATCAGCGCCAGGAAATGCCCCTCCGGCAAGTCGAGGTCGAGGTTCTCCAAAGGCGTCACCAGCGTGTCGCCCTTGCGGTAAGTCTTGGACAGGCCCCGACAGGAAATGATCGGGGACGATGGCACCGGCTCGCTCATGGTGAATCTCCAGGGCTGGCGGCGGAGGCGGGTGGAGGCGACAGCGCCACCTTGGTCCGCCGGCCGGCCTTCAGCCTCGCATGGTTGGAGGTGATGACGATCTCTCCCGGGTTGACCCCCTCGCGAACTTCGCGCCAGCCAGCCATGCGGACATGGCCCAGGACGACCTGGCGGACCTCGGCCACGGTGCCCTCGGCGGCGGCCACCCAGACCTCGGCGCGGTTCTCGACGAGCTTGTCCAGGGCGGCCTCCGGCACCAGCGCGTGCACCATGCCCAGCTCCCCGGCCGCAACCTCGTCATCCGCCCGCGGCATGGGCAGGAACTCGACCCGGGCCAGCATCTCCGGACGCAGGCTGACATGCGGCTCGAGCAGGCCCACCTTGGCCTGGAGGGTGTTCTTGGCCAAGTCCGCCTGTCCGGCCACCGAAGTGACACGTCCGGCCAGCCGGACATTGGGCAGCACCTCGGTAGTGACCTGCGCCGGCATGCCGACCGCCAGGGCGCCGGCATCGGCCAGCGCCACATCGACCCGCACCTGCAGGCGGGCCGGATCGTAGAGCGTGGCGACGGTCGCCGCATCCATGGCATCGCTCGACGGCTGCACCATCTGCCCGACCTGCACCTGGACCCGTTGCACCATGCCCTCGATCGGCGAACGGATGGCCGTCCGCTCGAGGTCCAGTCGCAGCCTCGCCAACATGCTCCGACGGCCGGCAACCTTGTGCCGCTGGGCCTCCTCCTCAGCCCGGACCACCGCCGCCGCCGCCGCCCGCAGCTCCTGCTCGCGCACGGCCTCCTGCACCGCATTGCGCTGTCGCTCCACCGCCAGCCGCGCATCCTCGCGCTGGATCAGCGGAATCGCCTCGCCCGCCCGATGCAGGATCTCCGACTGACGCCGCAACCGATCCATTTCCGCCTGCGCCGTGGCCAGGCGCTCCCCCGCCAGCGCAATCTCGCGCTCAGCCTCGACAATCCGTTGTCCAAGGACTCGCAGGTCCCCTTCCATCGCCGCCACCTCGGCCTCCGCTTGGGCAATCGCCAGCCGCAGGTTTTGGTCGTCCAGCATCACCAGGACATCCCCGCGATGCACGAACTGCCCATCCAGAAACCGCACCTCCGAAACAATCCCCTCCACGAAAGATGTCGCCTTCACCGGATACGGATCCGGCTCGATCCAGCCCGACGCCTGGAACAGCACCTGGTCGGACGGGCGCGCCGCCTGCTCCTGCGCCGACAGCCGCAGCGCCACCGCCCGCGCCCCCGACACCGCCAGCGCCGGACGCAACCCGCCCCGATTGGCATACAGGAACAACAACACCACGCCGGCCAGTGGCACGGCCCAAAGCCATCCCCAGCGCCTTCCCGGACGCGGACGCGGAACAGGCTCCGCCGCCACCCTCAATGACCGCAACTGGTCAAGATCCGTCATGGCGTCGGCTCCAAGGTTAATTCATACTACTGCAATATAGTATTCATGCACGGCATTGCAAACCCTCCTGCGGGAGCAGTGCCTGCGTCACCGGGAGGGACGCTGTCCTCAGCGTCCATCGTCGCGGCCCGTGAGGACACGGGCCCTCCCGTCGATTGCTTCGCTTGGAATCATGCCGGGAGGGACGCTGTCTCAACGTCCGTCGTCGCGGCCTGCGGGAACCGACACCTCGTCGGCTGAATCCGGGCTAGGCTGAAAAAACGTGCCCCTCAGGCCTTTTCCGGTTGAGAAATCGCCGGACATCGGATAGAATGGGGGGTGGACGCGATGTCCAGGCGATTCGGCCTGGATGTCGGCATCGCGCCGAACACGCCGGGACCAGGCAGGTGACCATGAGGCAACAGGAATTCATCAAGGCGGTCGAGGACATCGTCCAGGAGGATCCACGGTTCTCGCCGGAGGCTTACGAGTTCATCAGCGACGCGGTGGCGTATACGGCGCGGAAGCTGGGGAAGGCAGGGCGCACGCGCAACCGTCACATCACGGGCCAGGAGCTGCTGGCCGGCATCCGTGAGCACGCCCTGCAGCAGTTCGGACCGCTGACCCTCGAGGTGCTGCGCGACTGGGGCATCCAGGACAGCCTGTGCATCGGCCATATCGTCTTCAACATGGTCGACCGGCAACTGCTCGGCAAGAGCGACGAGGATTCGCTGAAGGACTTCGCGCGGGGCTTCGACTTCGAGGAGGCCTTTGCCCGGCCCTTCGTCCCGGCCACCGAGCGCGTGCCCGATCCGCCGGTGATCGCCTGAGATGGCGGCGCGCACGATGGCGAAGACGCCCCCGGCCGGTCATTTCCGGCTGGCCGAAGGATTGGCGAGCGCGATCCTCGACAATGGCCTGCGCATCTTTGTGCGCGAGCATCACGACGCCCCGGTGGCGAGCGTGCAGGCCTGGATCCGCACCGGCAGCGTCCATGAAGGCGACCATCTCGGCTGCGGCCTGAGCCACTTCCTCGAGCACATGCTGTTCCAGGGTTCGGCGAAGTATCCCGGCAACAAGGTCGCCGCCACCGTCCACCGCCACGGCGGCGAGATGAACGCCTACACCTCCTACGGTTGCACGGTGTACCACATCGACATCCTCGCCGAGGCGGTGCCGGTGGCGCTGGACATCCTCGCGGACATGGTCACGGCGCCGCGCTTCCCGGCGGCGGTCTTCCGCACGGAGAAGGAGGTCATCCTGCGCGAGCGGGCAATGGTCCGGGACCAGCCCGACCGCGTGCTCTCGGAGCACCTCTGGCAGACCCTCTTCACGCTCCATCCGATGCGCCATCCGATCATCGGCTACGCGGACGGCATCGCCTCGGTCGACCGGGCGATGATGGCCGCCTACCACCGCGACCGCTACACCCCGGGGCGCTGCCTGTTCATCGTCAGCGGCGACGTCCAGGCGGACGCGGTGATCGCGACGCTACGTGAGCGCCTGTCGGCCTGGCCGCGCGGACGGGTGGCGGAGCCGGACCTGCCGACCGAGCCGCCCCAGCGTTGCGCGCGGCGGGTCTCGCTGACCTATCCCGACCCCCTCGCCCGGCTGGCGCTGGCCTGCCAGATCCCCGAGGTCACCCATCCCGACACGCCCGCGTTGACCTTGCTGGCGGCCGTCCTCGGCCAGGGCAAGAGCTCGACCCTGGTCCGCGAGCTGCAGGACCGCCGCGATCTCGCCATCCAGATCCATGCCCATGCCTATGCCTCCTACTTCGCCGGCGTGTTCGGTGTCGGCGCCGTCACCCGCCCC
>CAZBDL010000101.1:0-9578 GCA_964490525.1 uncultured Victivallales bacterium
ATGGAGCTGGCCGAGGCGGTCGGCGTGCCGCGCACGACGATCAACGACTGGCTTTCTCGCTACGAGCGCTTCATCGACTTTCGCCCCCAGGGCAAGCGCAAGGTCTACACGGCCGCGACCCTGGCCGTGCTCCAGGAGATTGGCGAATTGCGCAACCGCGGGCTCTCGTCGTTCGACATCGAGGAAGAGCTGGGCAAGCGCCACCCGATGCGCGGCGAGGTCGCCGAGTCCGGGGCAGGCGAGGCGGATGGTGGCACCGACGGGGCGATGCCCCTGGTCCTGCGCCAGCAGGTCTCCGAGATGGCCGACCAGTTGCGCCAGTCGCTGCTTGACATCCAGCGTCGGCTCGAGGATCTCGACGTCCGGCAGGAGCGGACGGCGGCCCGGGCGGGGCGGTGGACGGCCCTGGCCATGCTCCTCGCCGTGCTGCTGGTGCTGGCCGGGATTGCCGGGGCCGTCAAGCTGCAGCGGGCGGTCGAGGTCAATCGGCGCCTGACGACGGAGCGCCAGCAGGCCCACCAGGCCTTGCTGCAGGCCGAGGAGGAGCTGGGCAAGCAGATCGACCGTGAGTCGCGGCTCGCCAACGACCTGAATGCGACTCGGCTGGACCTGGTCACCCAGGAAAAGGAGTTCCGCGAGCGCCTCGAGGCCTTGCGCCGGGATGCCGACACGGCCCGCGAGGCGGCCCTCGCCGAGCAGCGCGACGAGTTCGCCAAGGTGCGGCTGGAGCTGCTTCGCCAAGTCGAGGATGCCCGCGGCAACGAGGAGCGGCTTGCTCCCCTGTTGCGCCAGATCCAGGAGCAGGTCGAGGCCCAGAACGAAGCGCTCCGCCAGCTTGGTGAGGCGATTCCCCCGCCGTCGGCCGTCATCACCGAACCGGCCGCCAGTGATCCTTCCCCCGAGCAAAAATAGACTCCTTTCCCGAAGGCCCAGGCATGAAGCGCATCCTCGTCACCGGCGGCGCCGGCTACATTGGCAGCGCCTGCACCGAATATCTCCTCGACCATGGCCATGCGGTGACCGTCTTCGATGCCCTGATCACTGGGCATCGCGACGCCGTCGACCCGCGCGCCGAGTTTGTGGAGGGCGATCTGGCCGACCGCAAATTGATCCATCGCGTCGTCGCCGATGGCCGCTTTGACGGCATCATGCATTTCGCCGCCTTCTCCCTGGTCGGCGAGTCGATGCGGGATCCCGGCAAGTACTTCCGCAACAACCTGGGCAGCGGCATCAACCTGCTCGACGCGGCGGCGGCGGCGGGCGTCACCCGCTTCGTCTTCTCCAGCACCTGCGCCACCTATGGCGAGCCCACCCAGGTTCCCATCCCGGAGACCGAGAAGCAGGCGCCGATCAACCCCTACGGCGAGTCCAAGCTGATGTTCGAGAAGGCCCTCGCCTGGTACGAGCGGATCCACGGCATCCGCTATGCCGCCCTGCGCTACTTCAATGCGGCCGGGGCCAGCGCCAGTTTCGGCGAGGACCATCGCCCCGAGACCCATCTTGTGCCCCTGGTCCTCCAGGTCGCCCTTGGCAAGCGCGAGAAGGTCATGATCTTCGGCGACGACTATCCCACCCCCGACGGCACGTGCATCCGCGACTACATCCACATCCTCGACTTGGCCCAGGCCCACATGCTTGCCCTCGACGCTCCGCGCAGCGGACACTACAACCTCGGCACCGGCAACGGACTCAGCGTCAAGGAGATCATCGATGTCGCCCGAGAGGTGACCGGACATCCCATCCCGGCCGAGGTTGTGCCCCGGCGTCCCGGCGATCCCCCGCGCCTGATCGGCGCCTGCGCCCGCGCCAAGGCCGAACTGGGCTGGCAGCCCCGGTTCGAGAACGCCCGCGACATCCTCGCCTCCGCCTGGCAATGGGCCCGGCGCTTCCCTGATGGCTATGCGCGTTGACCGCGTTATTTTTTTCGCGTCTCGCTTGCAAATCCCGGTTGGAATGGTACTATGCGCCTTGCCCTCAGGCGGGGGCGTAGCTCAATTGGTTAGAGTGCCACCCTGTCACGGTGGATGTTGCGGGTTCGAGTCCCGTCGCTCCCGCCAACTTCCTTTCCCCTTCAGCCGATGCCCTGCTCTGTGTACATCCTCCATTCCCCGAGCCTGGGGCGGCACTACGTCGGCATCTCCGACACGCCGCAGAAGCGGCTTCGCCAGCACAAGCGCGGACAGTCCCCATGGACTTCCCGTGCGGACGACTGGGAAGAGCTTTGGCGGGTAGAGGTTGCGGATCACGTCCAGGCCCGTGCGATGGAGAGGCAGATCAAGGCCCGTGGTGCCCGCCGCTTCCTTGAGGGTCTGGATTCTGGAAACGCTCCCCGAGCGGTGGATGTTGCGGTCCCGCCTCCGGCGGGATGAAGTTCGAGCTCGTCCCGCCTCCGGCGGGATCCCGTCGCTCCCGCCAACTTCCTTTCCCCTTTGGGCCTCGGCGGGTTCCGCCGCGCCCGCCAGTCCCCCTTAGCCGATGACCTGCTTCGGTATGGCGCTTTCGCCGAAAGCGCCATCGGGGTGGCGGCTGGCGGGACGTGACCATCCTCGCAGGCCGTGCCGGTTTCGGCGAAACCGGCATACCAGGCGCTTTTGCCCAGTTCCAGGTCTGGCCCCCGGCGGGATGAAGTTGCCGTTCCGCTAGGCGGGCGTTTCCCCGTCATCGGATTCCGTGGGCTCGGGGGTCTCCGGCAAGGCAAGGATGGACGCCGCCTGCTCGGACGGCAGTTGTTCGACGGTGCGCAGGCTGCGCTCCATGGCGCGGGTGCGGCGGGCCGACTCGTCGAGCGTCCGCGACGCGGTGTTGAGCTGCTTCTGGACCCTTTCCAGGACGCCGCCGAACTTGCCGAACTCCGTCTTCACCGCCCCCAAGACCTTCCACACCTCATGGGCTCGCTGCTCGATGGCCAGCGTCTGGAAGCCGACGCGCAGGCTGCTGAGGATGGCGGACAGGGTCGTCGGGCCGGCCACGAGCACGCGGTGCTTGCGCTGCAGTTCGTCGTGCAGGCCAGGCTGGCGCAGGACTTCCGCATAGAGCCCTTCCGTGGGCAGGAACAGGATGCCGAAGTCGGTCGTCGCCGGCGGGGCGATGTACTTGTCGTGGATGTCCTTGGCCGACTTGAGGATCGCGGCGGCGAGGGCCCTGCCCGCCGCCTTGACCTGTTCGGCGTCCGCCTGGTTGGCGGCCTCGAGCAGGCGCTCGTAGTCCTCCTTGGGGAACTTCGCGTCGATCGGCAGCCAGACGGGCTGGTCGTCCAGGTCGCCCCGTCCGGGCAGCTTGACGGCGAACTCGACCACCTCGCCGCCCTGCTTGGGGCTGACGTTCCGGGCGAACTGGTCGGGGGTGAGGATCTCCTCGAGGATGGCCGCCAGCTGGTACTCGCCCCAGGTGCCGCGTTCCTTGACGTTGGTGAGCACGCGCTTGAGGTCACCGACGCCGGTGGCCAGGCCCTGCATCTCGCCGAGCCCTCGTTGGACCGCCTCGAGCCGCTCGCTGACCAGCTTGAAGGACTCGCCCAGGCGCTTCTCCAGGGTGCTGTGCAGCTTCTCGTCGACGGTTGTGCGCATCTCGTCGAGCTTCTTCTCGTTGCTCTCCTGGATCTGCCGGAACTTCAGATCCAGCGTTGCCCGGGCCTTCTCCTGCTCCTGGCGGTTGGTCTCGCTGAGCCGGTTCAGCGAGGCGACCACGTCCGCCATCTGCCGACGCTGCTCCTCGAGCATCGCCTGCAGCTGCTTGCCGACCGCCTCGCGCACCTTCTCGAAGCGCTGTTCGTTGGCGAGCTGGATCTCGCCGAGCTGGATCTGGATCTTCTCGCGCTGGGAGGCCATCTCGGCGCGGGTCGTCTCGGTCAGCGCGGACATCGCCTTCTGCAGTTCCCCGATGCCGCGGCGCAGCGCCTCGCCGGCCTGGGCTTGCGCCGCCGCCACCTCCTCGCGAAGTTCGCGCGACTGGCGCGAGGCCTCCTCGCGCGACAGCCTCAGCTCCTCGCGCAGGGCCGTCTCCAGTTCGCGTCCGGCGGGACGGCGGAGCCGCCCCAAGATCAGGGCCGCCAGCGTCAGCGCCCCCAGGCTGGCCAGCAAGGTCAACGAGGAAAGGATCACATCCATGGTCTGCCCCGTGGTCGTCAACGCTCATGCCTGCGGGAAACCTAATGGTCATTCCCTGCGACGCAAGGGGAAGCCGTCATCAAGGCGAAGCCAAGGCACCGCCCCGCCGACCCTTCCCCCGGCACTGCCGCGGGCGGAGCGGTTCCCTTGGCTGGTTCCTCGTGCCGTTACGCCCGCGGCATGGGCCTGCGGGATTTTCCTCTCGGAGGGCTTGACATGCCATCAACATGGAGGTATTTTGCCATAGATATATACGGCATTATCATGAATTGACGCGGGGTAACTGGGGCATGCGGCAGATCGGCATCAGGGAGATTGCGGCCGAGGCGGGGGTCTCCTACATGGTGGCCTCGCTGGCGTTGTCCGACCGGACGCATGCGAAGATCCGCTACAGCCGGGCGACCCGGGACCGGATCCATGCCGTGGCCGAGCGGCTTCACTACCGGCGCAACCGGACGGCGCGGAACTTCGTGCGCCGCCGCCATGGCACCTTGGCGGTGCTGGCGGAGAGCGTGTACTACTTTTCCCGGGTCACCTTCAATGCCATGAGCCTGACCGCGCTCGAGCACGACCTCGTGTTGTTCTTCGACCGGATTCCGTCGGGTCCGGGAGCCCGGCCGAAATGCCTGGCCGAGGACATGGCCGATGGCGTCGTCGCCATCGGGCCGATGCCAGCCCCCACGGAGCGGCTCCTGGGCGAACTGGCCATCCCGGCGGTCCAGGTCAACACCAATGTCGCCGACGGTCCCGGGGTGGTCGCCTACGACGAACCTGGCGGGGTGAGGCTGCTGATTGATGCGTTCGCTCGGCGCGGCCGCCGCCGCATCGCCTGGTTCGACGGGCCAGCGGCGCCCCGCGACGCCACTGCGCACTACAGCCATGGCTGCCGCCGGACGGCCCTGGCCGAGATCTGCGGCGCACACGGCCTGCCGTCGCCGCTCCGGTTCACGCTGGACAACGATTCCATCCGGGCGGGCATGGTCGAGGACTGCTTGCGGCGGCATCCCCGGATCGACGCCATCGTGGTGCCGCAGGACCGCTATCTGCCCAAGTTCTATCAGGCATGCCAGACGCTCGGCCGCCGCATCGGCGATGACATCTCGATCCTCTGCTACCAGCCGGAATGGGGCGCTGAGATGGCCGCGCCGCGCTGCGGCGGCATCGCCGTCGGCGATTTCGACGTCGGCCGCATCGCCATCGAGACCATCGCCCGCGTCCTGCAGGGCGAGGCCGTGCCCACCCAGATCCTTCCGTACAGCCTGCGCCCGGGAGAATCGCTGTGAGAAGTTCTTCGACCCGTGATGGCGCAAAGCTCGGCCCCCGGGAGCGCCGAGCCCCAGCTCGGCACGATGGCGGCTTGCGCGCGGACCGTTTGCGATTGGTCGCGGGAGGGCGTCGACAACCGAAATGTCCGGATCTTGCAACCATGACGGGAGGGATTGAGATGAGCACGAACGCGTTCCATGCCCCACGGAGAGCTGTCGCCATCGGCGGCCACCCCTTCACCCTCATCGAGCTGCTGGTGGCCGTGCCCGGCGCAGTCCCGACAGGGACGAAGCCGAGAGCACCCCGCTTCACCTTGATCGAGTTGCTCGTGGTGATCGCCATCATCGCCATCCTGGCGGCGATGCTGCTGCCGGCGCTGAAGACCGCCAAGGAGGCCGCCTACAGCGCCGTCTGCATCGGCAACCTCAAGCAGATCTCGACCGACATCTACTTGTACGCCGACGACTGGGGCGGCATCCTGCCGCATCACGGCGCCGAGACCTTGGACGGTGGGTGCCACGGCTATGACCAGAATCCCGACAACACCGGCTGGGACGATCGGATTAACCTGCGCCGCCTGGCCAATGGCAAGACCAATCCGGTGATGAAGTGTCCGAAGGCGCAGATCCTGATCCAGCCGCGCACCGATCCGACGGCGGACTCGCCTGACTATGCGATGCCGGAGTGCATTGTCTACGACGATGTCGCGGGCGGCATCGGCAACCCGTCCCTGCCGCTTCTCCATCAGATGAAGCCGACGGTGTTCCTGGTCACCCCCGTCAACCTCGGCGGGACCAAAGGCCTCAGCGGCGGCAAGGCGACCACCAACCTCAAGAGCGAATACTACGTCACGACCGGCGATACTGACAATGGCATCTGGATGTGGGGCACGGACTACGCGGCCGAGGCGGGGGGCTTCCCGAGCTTCGGCAAGGGCCATGGCGGCGGGCTGGCCGCGAACTTCGCCCGGGCCGACGGCTCGGCCGGCGCCGTCCTGCTGAACGACTACCGCAGCCAGGCGACCGCGATCAAGGCCGCCAAGGGCAACAAGTACTATGCCGAGCACGTCTACTTCTGGGGCGCCCGCCGCGCCGACGTGCCCTGAGGTCGACATGACAATCGGGCCGATGGACCAGGTCCATCGCCGGATGCCAAGGGGAAGTTCCGCATATGCTCAGCCGTCTGACCGCCGTGTTCCTGCTGACCTTCGCCGTGTCTACGCCAGGGGCGATGCGGGCGGCGGAGGGAGGGCGGGAGATCCGGATCTTCCGCATCGGCAGCAGCTCGTTCAACTACGAGCTGATCGAGAATGCGGCGGCGGTCCTCGCCGCCCGGGGGAATGTCCGCCTGGCCTGCGACGAGGAGAGAGACAAGGCCGGCTACAGCCGCCTCGACGATTTTGTCCGGGAGCCCGGCGCCTACGAGGCGTGGCGTGCCAAGACCCTGCCCAAGATCCAGGCCGGGGCCTACGACTATGTGATCGTCCAGACCATCGGCTGGACGGAGATGACGCCGGAAGAGATGGAGACCCTGTTCGGGACCATCCTGCCCGACCTTGCGTCCAAGGTGAAGGAGGCTGGTGCCGAGATGGTGCTGTACGACAAGTACGTTCCCCTCGATCATCGTGGGCGACAGCAGGATCCGCGTGCCCAGGCCTGGTCGGGACGTTATCCGGAAGGCGTCCGCCTCAACAATCTGCTGCATGTCGTGGCGGCGCGCCGCGCGGGCGTGTCGAAGGTGCTCTTCGTCGGCGCGGCCGTCCACGACCTGTGGGGGCAGGAGCGCTTCCGCCAGCTTGGCTTTCTCTACAATGACGCCGGGCATCCGGGAACCATGGCCAACTATCTTGCCTCGCTCTGCCTGGTGCGCCTCCTGGGCGGCGTGGAGGTCGTTGGAAATCCGCTGCGACAGCTGAGGATGCAGGGCTGGACCGCCGCCGCATTCGGCAAGCTGCCGCAAAGCGCCCGCCAGGACCAGGTCCGGTTGCATGAGCGCAACCGTAGTCGGGTCAGGGAGGGCGTCTTTGAGCTGAACGACGAGGAGGCGGACATCCTGCAACATGCGGCGACCCGGCACCAGGGCGAATGGGATGCCATCCTGAAAAAGAACCTGGCGGACGACAAGGCCTTTGCCGACACCGTTGCCGAGGTCAAGCGCATCATCGGCGAACGCGAGAAGTTCGCAGAGTACGGGTTTGACGCGGAGACGGTGGCGGCCTTGCGGGAGAAATACGCCAAGGCGGTGGCCCCCGGCCAACTGCCGCCACGGGAGCTCCTCAAGATCCGCAGCAAGGTCCGCACGCGTCCCGAGCGGGGGCTCGAGATTCGCATCGGCAGGCTCTTGCCTCCTCGCCAGGCCACGGCGGTCGGCAAGGCGTACGCGGAATATTGGGACGGCCACAACAACAAGTTCCGGGACGATGTCTATTTCGAGGCACGGCACCGGGAGGCGCGGATGCGGCTCGACGGGAACCTCGAGGCCGCGCAACGGCTGAAGCGCGCTGGCGACATCCAGCTCAACCTGCTGAGCCTGGCCGGATACAAGCTGCTGCTTGCCGCCCTCGACGAGGCCGGCCGACGGCAGATCTGCGCCGATTATGCGACATCCTTTGTCGCCACCGGCAGGCACATGGACGCCGCCTTCCCCGCCTTCAACGCCGCCCAGCTCAAGGCTGCGGCCGCGGCGGATGACCGGCGGCTGGTCGAGGCCTGGGACGTGATGCTCGCCGTCTGGGAAGACCCGAACCTCATGGATTGCCTGAAGGCCTCGGACTTCGCGGACGAGGTCTGGCGCGAGGCGGACCGCCGGTTTGCCGAGGCGTGGGGCGAAGCCCGAGGGGACCTGTCGCGGAACCCCGCAGGGGAGGAGACGAGATGAGGCCGCCGAACATCCTGTATGTCTTTACCGATCAGCAATGCGCGGATGCGATGGGCAATGCCGGCAACCGTTCCCTCCGCACGCCGGGGATTGACCGCATCGCCGCCGCCGGCGTTCGCTTTGGCCAGGCCTACTGCACCTGCCCGCTCTGCACGCCGTCGCGCGCCAGCATGTTTACCGGCAAGATGCCCGGCGAACTGGGCATCACGGGCAACGTCCAGCCCTTGCCGGAGGCGGGCCGCCATCAGGAGCTGGGCTGGCTCTTCCGGAATGCCGGCTACGAGACGGCCTATGCGGGCAAATGGCATCTGCCCGGGCAGGACATGGAGGACGGACACGGGTTCGACATCCTCTCCGGCATGGACGACGAGATGGCCACCCGCAACAGCGTCGAGTTCCTGCGGCGCCGCCATGACCGTCCCTTTCTGTTGGTCACCTCGCTTTGGCAGCCTCATGGTTGCTGCCCCCTCCATCGGCGCCCGGATCCGAGAGCCTGCCGGAAGCTGGGCCTGGATCGCTACGGCATGTCAAGCAAGGGGCCGGATGATGACCGGTTCGACTGGCCGGACGATGCCGGCGAGGATCGCTTCCTGTCGCGCTGCCCGGAGCTGCCGGACAACTTCGAGCCCACCGAGGGCGAGATCGGGCTGATCCAAAGGACGCGCAACGAGACCAGGGAGATGCCGGTGCGGCCGAAGTTCTGGGACGCGGACGAGGAATGGAACGCGGCGCGCAACTGGTCGGCGACGGAGTTCCGGCTGTACTTCTGGGCCTACAATCGCCTGGTCGAGCGGCTCGACGGTCAGGTGGGCCGGCTTCTCGACGCGCTCGAAGAAGGCGGGGAGCGCGGCAACACCCTGGTGGTCTTCAGTTCGGACCACGGCGACATGATGGGGGCCCATCGGATGACCGCCAAGAACGTCTTCTACGAGGAGGCGGCGCGGGTCCCCTTGATCATGAGCTTCCCAGGGCGGATTCCCGCCGGGACGCACATGGGCGGCCGGCTGGTTTCGAACGGACTCGACCTGCTGCCGACCTTCTGCGACTACGCCCGGATCGACGTCCCGGAGGGGCTTGCCGGCAGGAGTCTGCGTCCACTGGCCGAAGGGACAGGGCAGCCCGAGTGGCGTGAAGACCTCCTGCTCGAGTTGACCCCCGACATGGACCATGGCCTGCTGCTTCACACCGGGCGGTACAAGTACGCGACCTACGACGGCGCCGAGGAGCTGTACGACCTGGAGACCGATCCGGGCGAGATGCGCAACCTCGCCGCCGACCCCGCCCATCTCGGGTTGAAGCAGGAGCTACGGCTCCGCCTCGACCGCCGTC
>CAZBDL010000102.1:0-9574 GCA_964490525.1 uncultured Victivallales bacterium
TTCGCCTGCGGGTCGTACGCATCCCCGAACGTCCAGCACAGTTCCCGGACATTGCCGTCCACGTCGTACAGGCCATGGGCGTTCGCCGTGCCGGAGCCCACGGGTAGGGTGCCCTCGGCGGGGGTCCCGGCCCTGGCGGCGGCGGATCCACTCTGGGCGGCCAGCCATTCGGCCACGGTCGGCAGGCGGTGGCCGTCGGCTGCCCACTTCACAAATATCGTCGGAGCGGGCACAGAATCGTAGATCGGGCTGTGGGAATTGCGCAGCCGGACATATTCGCCGGCATCCTTGCCCAAGGTTGCCCGCGTCCACAGGTGCTGGTTCCGGAAGACGGTCGTGAACGCCGCATCGAGGTAGTAGCAGGGTTCCTTGCCCTCCATCTCCGAGAGGGTATTGCAGAGGGCCAGCATGTCGCAGAAGCTCAAATCGGTCACCGGTTCGTCGTGCTCATGGTCGCGCTTGCCCCAGCCCATTGATCCCATGCTGCCGGACTTTTCATAGACATAGCGCGCCTGCAGGACATGGGACGGAGAGTCGCCCCAGCGGTAGAGGTCGCGCCAGAGGTTGTAGGGCAATTCGCAGATGGCCATGTTGAAGGGCGGCAGGGCCGGCACCTTGACCTCCGTCATCTCAAGGTGGGCGCTCGGCTCGGCCGGGGTGTTCACCACGGCATCGCATTCGAAGCCGTACCACTTGCAGTGCGTCTGGGCCGTGGAATTGTCCGTCTTGGCCAGGTACCAGCCGACGGCGCGGACATCGTCGAAGTCGACGGCGGTGAAGGTCGCGGCAGCCGGGTCGAAGTCGATCCGATAGCCATCTGGCCGGTACTCCGCCCACTTCGTCCGGGTCGGATGGCAGATCGGCAGATAGCCGGAGGGCTTCTTCAGCCGCGCCGCGTCCTTGAACGCGTAGTCCGGGATCTCCGGCATCAGCTCGGAAATATAGAGGGTCTCGCCGTTCTGGACGACATACCGGACATCGTTCCAGCCGTACCAGTACCCCCGCGTCACCAGGATGGCCAGGCGACTGGTCTCGTCGAAGGAAACCCGGAAGCGGTTGCCGTTGTTCAGGAAGTCCTCTTTCTTCCATACCATGGTCACATAGTGCTTCAGGAAGCTGCCGTGGATGGTCCGGTGGCGCTGGCCATTGATGGGGTGATCCTCCGCGCGGCAGTCGAAGAACGGTGGGCTGTGGTCCGGGTTGACGCCCATTTCCTCGCTGAAATTCCGGGGATGTTCCGGGGTGTTATTGGCGCAGTAGTAGGTGGCACCTCCGTAGAACCGGCCGTTCAGGCGTTCCGGGAAGACGTTGGCGGCCGGCCAGTCAGGGATGCCCAGCGGCACGTCCAGGCTGAAGACGAGGGAGAAGACAAAGTCGTCGGCCGTGTCGCCGTCGCCGTCCACATCCACCTCGTTCAGCACCAGCCGACCGATTTCTTGCCAGCTTCGTCTCGCCACCAGCGGGGTGTTGGCGTAGCGCCAGCCGCAGTTGCTGCCCAGGCCACCGTGGCCGCCGAAGCTGTGGCGGGTCCATTTGCCGGCGTAGCTGACGATGCGGCCGCGATACGGCGCCTCCGGAGCGGCGGGATCGTACTTCGTCATCCACGGGCGGTCCGTCCGTCGCGCCGTCGCCGACAGCCAAGGGATCTTGGCCAGTTCGTCCTGCGGGTTGGCATAGGGATACTCGGCGGCCATGGCCAGGCCAGAGGCGATCGCCACAACCAGGGCGATCGTCGATGCCATTGTGCGCATGAAGAGCCTCCTGTCTATCGGTAGTTGTCTTGGGGACGGCCGCGGGGCAGTTCGCTGTGGCCATCGAGGAGTAGCACATTCAGGCCCGTTCCCTTCAGCCCGGCAAACCGGTAGTGAGCCAAGGGGGCGCCCTTGCGCCAGAAGTCGGCCAGGAACCAGCGGGCCGACGGAGCCGCCGCCAGGGTGCCGGCCGCCTCGCCATAGATGCCGTCCGTCTTCAGGCCGCGCGGCTTGAAGGGCGGCTCGCGCCAGGCTTGGGCACCGAACTTCTTGTTGGCCAGGAAGCTGAAGTACACGTAGGAGACCCGCCCAGCCGCCCAGTTCTCGTCCGTGTCGATGATCGAGTCGCGGTCGCCGACCGGCTGGTAGTTGGTCGTGATCTGGGCGTAGGGTTCGACCAGTTCGGCCTGTGGACAGTAGAAGGCTGGACGCAGGCTGGGGTTGTCCAGGGCGGCCAGGAGGTCCGGATGGGGATTGTGTTCGGTCGGCTCCCGCGGAAAGACGTTGTTGTTGTTGCCCGCATACACCGAGAGGGCGAGGTGGATCTGGCGCATGTTCGAGGCGCAGACCCGTTCCTGGGCGAGCGACTTCGCCCGCTGGAAGGCCGGCAGCGTCAGCGTCAGCAGCACGGCGATGATGGCCATCACCACCAGCAACTCGATCAAGGTGAATCGAGTTGCTCTCGGCTTCGTCCCTGTCGGGACTGCGCCGGGCCGGGCCACCAACCACTCAATGAGCGTGAATCTTGCCCGGGCCGGAGGTGTTCCTCGATTCATGGGGCCTCCTCCGCGATGTCGGTGATTCGGAACTGTCCCTTGCGGGGGATGAGTTGGATGACGAATCGGGTGCCATTGGCCATGGCGGTGGCGGACAGGGTCGTCATCCCGGAGTCGCAGTCACAGTTCCCGACCGTGACGCCGAGCAGGATTCCGCCGTGCATGCGGGCCAGGATTTCCGTCAGGGCTTGGATCTGTTCCGGGGCGAGATCGGCGGCAAGCACCCGCTCCGCATGCAACTTGTCTTCCATGGCCCGGGACAGGAAGGCCTCGGCCCGCCGGAAGTCCTCGAGGTGGACAAATCCCGTGGTTTCGATGTCATGGTTCGGGAAGAGCTGCCGCCGGATTCCCGCCAGGGCCAGGACGATGGTCACGGCAAGCGCGAGCATGGCGGCGATCCGGAGCCCCCTTGTCGCGGATGCCGCCCGCGCCGCCGCCTTCACGCTCCGCTCGCGCACTGCCTTGCCCCGGCGCAGGTGTTCGCGCGCCCCGTCCAGCAGGGTGTGCTTTGTCTGGACGGTAGTCCGCTCCTCCGCTTGCCGCTGGCGTCGGATTGCCTCGCGCACCGCGCGTTCGGCTTGCCTGGCATCGGGCTCGAGGGTCATGGGCCGGTGCCCCAGGCGTTGGCTCCGTTCTTCAGTCCGCCGGAGCCGTAAAGGTTGACGTGGAAGGGGCCGGGGGCCTTGAAGATGTCGACATGGCCGTCGGCGTAGACGACGTTGGCGGCGCGGTTGTGGCGGCCGACGAAGCCGAGGGGGCGGGGGTTGTCGGACCGGTAGAAGACCAGGTAGTTGTAGTCGGAGCGGTCGGCGAGAGGGTACGCGGCGGAGGGACCGCCGAGGTTGGTGGCCTCTGGCCCGCCGGGTTCCTGGTTGATGTCAGCGTCGGCGCCGATCGGCACGTTGGCGACGGAGCGGACGAGGTAGGTGGATCCGCCCTCATCGTCGCGGAACTGCAAGATGTTGATGGCGGTGAAGCCGCTCGCGGCGCCGATTTCCGGGCAGTCGACCGCCTGGTAGCCGAAGTAGCGGTAGAGGTAGTAGTAGAGGCCATAGGCCCAGCCTTGGTCGACGAGCTGGGCGGCGCTGAACCTCGACGAGGGGCAGTTGCGGATGCCGGCATGGAAGTACTCGCTGGTGACGCGGCGCGGGTCGGTGGTCGTGTCGGCCAGCAGGATATTCGAGGTCTTGTTGGCGTATTCCTGCTTCCAGTAGCCGTTATGGTCGGTGGCGTAGTTCATCACGCCGAGGCCGAACTGGCGCAGGTTGCTCTTGCAGACCACCGCGTACGCCGTCTCCTTCGCCTGCCGCAGGGCCGGCAGCAGTAGCGCCGCCAGGATCGCGATGATCGCAATGACCACGAGCAACTCGATCAAGGTGAAGCGAGTTGCTCTCGGCTTCGTCCCTGTCGGGACTGCGTCGGGCACGGCCACCAACCGTTCAATGAGCGTGAAGGGATGGTGGGTGCGGGCATTTTCCGGAGACCTCGGAGGCGGGACGTGTCGCGTTCTCATGGTCGGGCCTCCTGGTGGTGGGGATGGGGAGATTTTGAAGGTGCGGTCTCCGTCTTCCGCTTCGGGCGTCGGGGGTGGGAGGCCGGGCGGCCTGGCCGGGGTGCCGCCAAGGAATCGATCTCAAGGGGGATCGGCGGCAGTAGCTGCAGGCGGGCCGGGGAAGGGGAGCCGCCGCCCAGGGCCTCTTCGAGCAGGCTTGCGGCGATGGCGGCAATGTCCCCCCAAGGATGGCGCGCGAGGATGCAGTTGCGGATGCCGTGCAGCTGCAGGTCGGCCGTCGGCAGGGGGTCGCCGACCCCGATCAGGGAGATGTCCTGCGGAATCCGCAATCCAGCCATGTCCAGGACGGTCAGCAGTTGCCTGGCCAGGGTTTCGTTGACGGTCACGGCGGCGGTGATGCCGGGATGCTCGCGCAGGGTTTCGAGGATTCGGGGCCGGTCTTCCTCCCGCGAGATCCAGTTGAGCTTCAGGGTCAGGTCGATCACCTTGATGCCGGCCTTCCTGGCCAGGTCGTGGAAGGCCCGCTGGCGGATCGCGAACGAGCTGTCGGGAATTGCCGTCCCCAGCAGCAGCGCCTGGCGATGTCCACGGGCGCTTAGGGCCTCGACCGCCAGGCGCATCATCGCCCCATTGTCGGTGGCGACCGTATGGTAGGGCTGGTGATCCTGCAGCGCCGCCCCCACCAGCGGGCTCCCCGTCGCCTGCAGGATGGAAAGGTGTGCCGGCGGCAGTGGATTGCCGGAGAACGCGATGTATCCATCCATTCCAGACAGGGGCAGGAGGGAGGCGGCCTCCTTTGCCTGCGCCGCCAGGTTGACCAGCGAGGTCGGCCAGCCTGGGTGCTGGAATCGGCGCAGGCAGGCGTCCATGAAGGAGGAGGTCGTCTGAGGCGAGACGTAGCTCAGCACCGCAATGTGCCGGGGCACTGCCTTATGCCGTTGGCAAACCCGCCAGCCCTGTCCGTTCACCGGTTGAACCAGCCCCTCCTGGCGGAGATCCTGGAGCACCGTTCGCACCGTGTCCCGGCTCACCGTCAGCGTGCGCGCCAAGGCATGTTCCCCAGGCAGGAAGTCCCCGGGCGCAAAGCCGTTGCGGCGCAATTGCTCCAGCAGGGCCTCGCGAGCCTGGTCCCGCAGCATCGGACGGCGTGCGATCATGGTTTCGTCCCCGGGGTGGCCGTTGCCTAGCTATAGTATAGCTGTAGGAAAGCTGTTGTCAAGCGACGGGAACGGTCTTTCGGCGGATTTTTCATGTGGCTGCTGGGTGCGAGGTGGCCGATGGCGCATGGGCACCGGCTCCTGCCGGTGAACGCCCGCCGCCGCACTGGCGGCATGCCCGGTGGTGCCGTGTCTCAGGCCACCCCCCGAGGATCGAAGCCGCGACCGTTGTCATTCGCCATCCCTTTGGCCATTTGGGATTTCTGGCGGGGTCTTGCCCTCTACGGGCTGATCAGCTTCAGCATGGTGGCGGGGCTGGTGGCGTGGTCGCGGGAAACGAGGATGTCGGCGGCGCCGACCGCCTGGTCGCGGTTGTGGTCGCAAGGGTCGCCGATGAGGGCGCTGCCCGTGGCGGCGTTGCGGGTGACCAGCATGTCGGTGGCGTTGACGATGGCGTCGGCGGCGCTGTTGCCGACCTCGCCGGGGGCGTTGCCGAAATAGAAGACGTAGGGGGCCGCCAGGCCGGTCTGGGCGGTCGCCAGGACCGTCACCTGCAGCCAGGTCTTCTGGATGGCGTTGTCGGCCCAGATCAGGGTGACGCGGGTCACGCCGCCGCCGAGGCTGCGGGTGGCGACTGTGGTCGGGGTGACGGCCTCGGCCCAGCCCGCCGGGCTGCTGTCGTTGCCGGTCCTGAAGGTGAAGTCGGCCGCGGTCGGCGTGCCTGCGAGATTCGCGATGTCGACCATGATGCCGTTGATGCCCTTGGCGTAGGAGCTGTAGTTCGCGAAGCTCGCGGTGCCGGACAGCAGGGCCTCCTTGCCGGAGATCGCCAGGTCGTCGTCGGCGTCCGCCGCCGTCTTGTTGCCGTCCCAGGCGCTGTTGTTGTAGAACAGGTGCGTCGCGGCGACGGTCGCCTCGGGGACCGTTCCGACCGAGTAGGTGATGGTCAGCTTGGGCCGGTCGGCGGGGGTGGCGTAGTCGTCGGAGCGCAGGTAGGCGCGGGAGCCAGCATCGCTGCGGGAGAGGATGAAGCCGCGCGTGGCGGAGGGACTGGACAGCCAGGCCTGAACATAGGCGATACCGTCGGGGTTGAGGTCGATGGTGAATTTCTCGCCGGCGGCGTTGGGCAGGACGCCGCTGCCGAAGAGGGTCGTGCCGCGGTCGTCGGCGCCGAGCGCCCCGGCCGTCTGCCAGGCATTGCCGGTGGCGTAGTTGTTCCAGGTTGCCTCGCCGGGAACCCAGTTGCGCTTCATCTCATAGACGGTCATGGTGCCGGCGATGGCGGTGTCCTCGGTGAACTCGATGGAGACCGCCGTGACCACCGCGTCGGACGGGATGGCGCCCGCCGTGATGTCCCACTTGAGGACGGGATAGAATTGCGTCCCGATGCGCGAGGAAAGCCTGGTGTCGGTATTGCGGACCGTGTCCTGATTTAGGGTGTCGAGGTAGGTGTCGTCGGTGCTGGCGTAGTCGGCGGTCGGCAAGACGCCTTTCTGGAAGCTGACGGTGGCAATGGTGACGGGGTCGGCGAAGTCGATGGTTAGGTCGGCCTTGGCGTAGTTGGCCACGGCCGATGCGCTGCCGCCGGCGAAGGCCGTGTCCTGAAAGGTGAAGGTCAGGTTGGGGACATCGTCCGCGTTGGCGTGGGCGGCGGCATTCCCGGTGAGGGTCACGGAGAGCTGGGTGGCGCTGTTCCGCGTGATGACGGCCGTCAGCCCGGGGGGCAGATTGCTCACGGCGACCTTGCCGGCGGCCACGAAGTTGTCGCCGTTTGTGCCGGTGAAGGTGTCGTTGGCCAGCGTGATGGTGATCGGACTCGTGTTGTCGATCGAGCCGTTGTTGGCGGCGGCCTCGGCGAAGGCGGAGCCGCTGTAGGCCAGCGAGCGGACGGGGTCGGCCAGGCCGGTGCCCTGGATGGCGAAGGTGTAGGGATTCTCGTCCGCGTCGTCGTTGGCGATCGAGAGCGAGGCGGTGCGCTGGCCGGTCGCCGACGGATCGAAGGTGATCTGGAACGTCGTCGAGCCGGACGCGGCGACCGGGCTGTCCGGGGCGAGGGTCAGCGCGAAGTCGGCGGCGTTCGTGCCGGAGATCGCCACCTTCGGATCCCCGTTCAGCGCGAGATTCGCGGTGCCGGTGTTGGCGATGGTGAAGGTGCGCACGACCGTGCCGGAGCTGGCCAGGACCTCGCCGAAGTCCGTGTGGTCGTCAAGGGACGGCGTGCTGTCGCCGTTGGCGATCTCGATGGAGTTGCCAAGGACGGCGATTTCTGGCCCGCCCGCAGCTAGGCTCCAACTGACCTCGAGGACGGAGAAATAGGCATAGTTGGCGCTGTTGTTCTCAAGGGAGTTGATGCTGATCTGCCCGGAGGTGGGGGTGACGTTGGCAAAGCTCGCGACTTCTGTTGTGTTGTTCCTGACGTCGAGGTCTTGGCTATCCGTCCCAATGGTGTAGGTGTTGAGGCGGGGAGCCGTGTCGGTGCGCGAGCCGAAGCAATTGACGGTGTAGGTCTTCTGGTTGTCGAGCCCGCCAAGGACGACCGTGCCGTTGGCGCCTTCGGCGGCTCCTGCGTAGACGTAGTCGACGTTGGCGCTGGCCGGATACCGCCCATCTGCGTTCATTCCGCTTGCCCCCACCGCGGTCCACCCCGAGATCGAGACGGTCATGCCCGTCGCATCCCCGGCCGTGTCGATGGCGTCGGCGATCTTCTGGCCAGCCGCCGCCGCCGTGATGTTGTTCCAGTTCCCTGCAGTCGTGGTGGCGCCAAAATCAATGCGGACAGTTCGGATCGGTGCCGAGGCCGATCCAGACGCCGTCCAGTCGTACGGGTTCTCGTTGGCGTCGTTGTTGTCGATCGAGAGGCTGAAGGTCCAGGCGCCTTCGTTCGTCGGCGTGACGGTGACGACGAGGCTGGTCGAGCCGCTTGTGGCGACCGGGCTGGCCGGCTGGGTGTCAATGGCCACCGTGCAGTTGCTCTCGGCGGACTTCACCGCGTTCGCGAGCGTGAGGTCGGCCGTGCCGCTGTTGGCGATGGCATAGGTGAGCTGGGTGGTGTTCCCGGCGACCGTTCCGCTGACGCTGTCCGTGCCGCCGTCGGCGACCGGCGAGCCGCCGCGCGTGACATCCATCTCCGGATCGGGGGTGCCGGCGGCGGTTCCCGAGACGGTCCAGTTGCAGGGGTTCTCGTTGGCGTCGTTGTTGTCGATCGAGAGGCTGAAGGTCCAGGCGCCTTCGTTCGTCGGCGTGACGGTGACGACGAGGCTGGTCGAGCCGCTTGTGGCGACCGGGCTGGCCGGCTGGGTGTCAATGGCCACCGTGCAGTTGCTCTCGGCGGACTTCACCGCGTTCGCGAGCGTGAGGTCGGCCGTGCCGCTGTTGGCGATGGCATAGGTGAGCTGGGTGGCATTCCCGGCGACGGTTCCGCCGACACTGTCCATGCCGCCGTCGGCGACCGGCGAGCCGCCGCGCGTGACGTCCATCTCCGGCGCGGAGATGAACTGTCGTTCGAAGGCGCCGATGTCAACGCCACCGCCCTCCGCGCGGACAAACCCTGTCCCGCGCTGGTCGGTGGCGAGGGAGAGCGGATTTGCGCCGGCATCGATCGCCGGGCTGCCAGGGTTGAGGGCATGGGTCTTGGTCCTGCCGCCATTGTCGGCGAGTGCGGCAAGGTCCGCGGCGCTGCCGACGATGTTGCCGTCGACGCCGTCGGTCATGCCATGGGCGCCGTTGGGATCCTGGACGAGGTTGCAGGTGGCGCTGGACACGGTTCCGGTGGCGAGCTTGTAGATGTCCTTGCCGTAGGTTGTGGTGGTAGAGGAATGGCTGTTGCCGGCGACGATGGTGCTGGCGATGTTCAGTTCGCCGTAGTTGAGGTAGATGCCACCCGTGCGTCCGTTGCCGGCCGTCCCGCTGGTGGCCTGGTTCAGGGCGACGGTGCTGTTGTGGATGTTGACGGTCATGGTCGAGAGGTTGCTGCCGCCGATGCTCCGGCTGATGTAGATGCCGCCGCCGAAGGCGTTCCCCGTGCTGGCATGGGAAACGGCATTGCCGCTGATGGTGCTGTTGCGGATGCTTGCGGTGCAGGCGACATCGTTGGAGGTCGTGAAGTAGATGCCGCCGCCGTACAGGTTCGGGGTTCCCATGGCATTGGCCAGCAGGGCATTGCTCAAGGTGCTGCGTTCCATGAGGAAGGTGTAGGTGCCGCCAGCATAGATTCCTCCGCCGTAGGTCACGGTGGAGCCGGAGGCGCGGCAGTCAACGATGGTTGAGTCCGTCAGGGTGAAGTTGCCGGTGGCGCTGAAGTAGATGGCGCCGCCGCTGGCGCCGGTTCCCACGCCGGTGGAGCCCGTCGAGTTGTTGCGCACCAGGCAGCGGGTCAGG
>CAZBDL010000103.1:0-5065 GCA_964490525.1 uncultured Victivallales bacterium
GAGCACGGCCCGACATGACGATGCCGCCTGGTGGCGGCGGCCCGCCGGGAAGTCGCGGCTGCGCGTGCTGGCGGCGGCGGCGATGCTCCTGCCGTCGGCCTTCCTCTATGCGCTGGCGGCAGACCTGCCCCACCTGGTCATCCTCGCCGCCCTGGGCCTGGGGGTGTCGCTGCTGGTGCCGCGGGCGGTGCCCTACAACCACCGCACGGTGATCTACAGCCTGCTCATCGCGGCGGTCCTGGCGGTGGCGCTTGACCTGGTCTTTCCGCTCGACGACGACCGTTTCATGTTCCTGGTGGGGGTGCTGGGGGGGAACATCTCCGTGCCGATGCTGATCTATCTCGGGGTGCTGGCGACCTTCTTCGCGTCCGGGCCGTACCAGCTCGGCGTTTGCGCGGCCCTGTCCCTCGCGGTGGCGATGTTCTGCGGCGACTATCAAGTGACGTCGACCCTGCCCAACGAGCGGTTCCTGCTCTTCGCGCCGCTGCTGGCGCGCTTCGGGCGCAGCTATGCGGTGCTGGCGGCCTACGAGATTGGCCTGCTGCTGCTCTGCTTGCAGCTGGCGCAGGTGCCGAGCCGCAACCGCCAGGCCGGGTGGGTCTGGCCACGGCACGCCCTGACGACCCTGGCGTTGGGCACGGCGGTGGCCGCGGCCTTCGCGATGCTGACGGTCTTCCAGCGCTTCGAGCCGAAGTTCCGCGAGCTGGAGATGATCCTCATGCGCTCGGGCATCCACCGCCTGATGCGGCGCTCCAACGTGGTCTTCCGCAAGGAGATCGACCTCTACCGGACGCTCAACCTGCCGGAGGGCAAGGATCGGCGGATCGTGGTGCGGGCGGTGAGCGACACGCCGCCGGGCTATCTGCGGGCCCGGGTCTACACGCACTACCAGCGCGGCATCTGGCAGTCGTCGGACACGGGCTTCGTGGGCCTGCCGTTCCGCCGCGGGGAAGGGGCGCTGGCGGTGACATCCTTCTTGGCCGGGGCCGACGAGCCGCCACCGCCGGAGGCCGCGATGATCCACCTGTATACGGCGGTGGACGCCAGCGAGGTGCTGCTGGCGCCGGGGCATGCGATCCGCTACGACCTGGTGGCGGACACCCTCTCGGCCAGCCGCCACGGCATGCTCCAGCCAGAGCAGTGGCGGCGCAGCGGCGGCTATTCGGTCCAGGTGCCGCGGCGGGAGTTTGAGGGGGCGTATCCGGGGCCGTCGTCGCCCGGCGAGCGCGAGCTGCTCGACGTCCCCAAGGAGCTGGCACCGGAAATCGCGGCCTGGCTGCGGGCGTCCGTGCCAGGACTGCTGCCGGAGGGCGACGGGAACGGGGAGGCGCCTGAACTGACACCCCCGGATGCGGCGGCGATCGCCGTGCTCGGCATGCACCTGCTGAAGCGCTATCGCTACAGCCTGGAGCCGTCGCGGCCGGCGCACGGCCAGGATCCGGTGCTGCACTTCCTGCGCGCGTCACGGGCCGGGCATTGCGAGCTGTTCGCCAGCGCCACGGTGCTGGCCCTGCGCACGCTGGGAATTCCTGCCCGCTACGCGACCGGCTTCATCTGCGCCGAGCCCCACCCGGCGGGCACCCACTACATCGCGCGGATGGGCGATGCGCATGCCTGGGTTGAGGCGTGGCTGCGCGACGAGCAGCGCTGGGTGCTGGTCGACACCACCCCGGCCCAGGGCATTCCGGGCGGCGACGACCGCTGGGGCTTCCTCGAGGCCTGGCGCGACCGCCTGCGCGTCCTTTCACAGCGCATCCTGGCGAGCATGCAGCGGGGCTACTTTGCGGAGGCGGTGATCACCATGGCGGTCGGTGGATTCGCCGTCCTGCGGGATCTGCTTTGGCATCCCTGGCGAGGCGCCGGGGCGCTGTTGCTGGGCCTGGCCACGGCCATTGCCCTGCTGCGCCGCTGGCGGCGGCGGCGGGAGCGCCTGCGGCTCTCCGGGGAGATCTTGCGCCTGCACCGCGCCTTTGCCCGCTGCGAGCGGCGCGTCACCCGCACGGTGGGGCTGCGCCGGTCGCCGGAGGTTCCGGTCGGCGACTGGGCCCGGGCGATCGCCCCACGCCTGGCCGACGCCGATGCCTTCCTCGATCTCGTCGACCGCTACCAGGCGCTCCGCTTCCGCGAGCGGCCGCCGGGGCGCCATGAAGCCGAGCCGCTCATCCGCGAGCTTCGCCACGCCAAGTATTTGGCACGGAAAGGCTGGTCCGCGCCATGAGCCAGCTTGACCGGGCATACGACGTGACGATCGTCGGGGCGGGCCCGGCGGGCGCGACCCTGGCGCGGCTGCTCTCCGGGCAGGGATGGCGCATCCTGCTGGTGGACCGGGCGTCGTCGCCGGACAAGTGCTGCGGCGGGCTGCTCGCGCCGGACGCCCAGGCGATGCTTTCCCGCCTCGGCCTCGGCCTGCCCCGCGAGGTCCTGGGCGGGCCGCAGCTCTTTGCCGTGCGGGCGGTCGACCTGGCGACCCGCCGGGAACGCCTCTACCAGCGCTTCTACTTCAACCTCGACCGGGGCCGCTTCGACCGCTGGCTGCTCTCGCTGGTGCCGCCGGAGATCGAGATCCGCCTCGGCGCCCGCTTCGTCGGCGCGGTCGCCGAGGACCGGGGCCGCCTCCGGGTCCAGCTCCATCAGGGGGAGGCGCCCGGCGAAATTCGCACCCGCCTCCTGGTCGGGGCGGACGGGGCCGCATCGGCGGTGCGCCGCGCCTGCTGTCCGGGGAGCGCCCGTCCGGCCCGCTACCTGGCCATCCAGGAGATCCTGGCGGAGGCTCCTGCGGCCGCCTGGTTCCACGCCTTCTTCCCGCCGCCGGAGATCACCGACGACTACGCCTGGGCGATTCCGAAGGACGACGGCCGCCTGCTGCTAGGGGCGGCGCTGCCGGTGCACGGCGCGGTCGCGAAGTTCTCCCGGCTGAAGGGGTTGCTGGCGGCGTCCGGGTTTCCGGTCGACCGTCCGGTCCTGCGGCGGGAGGCGGCGCTGCTGCTGCGTCCGGCGCGCAACGCCGAACTGACGGCGGGGGCGGGCCAGGTGGCGCTGGTCGGCGAGGCCGGCGGCTGGGTCAGCCCCAGTTCGGGCGAGGGCATCAGCTTTGCCCTGCATTCCGCCCTGCTCCTGGCCGACTCCCTGCGCGACGGCCCTGAACATGCCCTGAACCGCTACCGACGGGCCCTGCGGGCGATGCGCCTGAACCTCCTGGGCAAGCGCCTCAAGTCCGGCATCATCTTCTCCCCGGCCCTGCGCGGCCTGCTGCTCCGTTCCGGCGTCGCGGCACTGGCGGTCGGCCCCGGACCGCGCAGGTCATGAGGCAGGCGAGGCCGCCGTCGTGCCCGGCGGCGGCAAGGATGCGCCACCTTGCTGACATCGATCTCGATAAAACAGGATTTATGATTCGAGATGGTCAATGCAACTAAAATTCCAACCCATTGGTCCCGAAGCACGTAGTGCCATTGGCATTAGCCTTGACTGCCGGTGCGACGCGCATAGTGGAGGGAATCGCCCCATTCGCCGAGGGCAACCTGGTGACCGGTCGCTGCGATGCGCCCAAGGAGGCAGGCACGACACATGGACGGATCCTCGTCGAGGCAAGGCTTGCCCTCGTACAGGCGATAGCCCTCGCGGTATTGGGTCGGCGTCAAGTTGGGCATGATGACGTTGGCCCCGGCGCGGATGGCCCGCTCCCGTCCCTGAGGGTCAATGGCCTGCATGGCGGTGGTGGCGGCAATGTTCACGTCCTTCAACCACAGGCGCAGGATCGCCACCATTTTCAGGGCGTACGCGAGGCGCGTCTCCTTCGGCCACAGGGTGCCGCGCACGGCCCAGAGCGGCGTGTCCTCGTGCTCCAGGTAAGGGCCGAGGCCGAACATGTCCAGGTCCATGCTTTTGAAGAAGAGCAGGTCGTCGGCCAGGTCGCCGACCGCCTGCCCGGGCAGACCAACCATGATCCCGGTGCCGACTTGGTAGCCGGCCTCGCGCAAGCGCCGGAGCGCGGCAAGCCGGTCATCGTAGCGGTGATGCCCGTCGTCCGGATGCAGGCGACGGTACAGATCCGGGCTGGAGGTCTCGATGCGCAGGAGGTAGCGGTGGGCCCCAGACTCGCGCCAGAGCCGGTAGGTCTCGGCGGACTGCTCGCCCAGAGAGAGGGTGACATGGAGCTCCTGGCGGGTGGCGGCGTGAATCTTCAGCAGCAGGTCGCGGATCGTCTCCACGAACACCGGGTCGCGGCGTTCCCCGGACTGGATGACGATCGAGGCATAGCCGTTGCGCCAGGCGAAGTCGGCCGCCGCCAGCACCTCCGCCTCGGTCATCTGGTAGCGGCCGACGGCGGCATTGCCGGCGCGCACCCCGCAGTAGAGGCAATCCTTGGCACAACGGTTCGAGTATTCGATGAGCCAGCGGAAGTAGACCTTTTCGCCGACGGTGCACCGCCGCACCGCCGCCGCCGCCGCGAACAATCGGTCCATCGCCGCCCCTTCGGCCTGGAGCAGGCAGATCAGGTCGTCGCGGCTGAAGCCGTCGCCGCGCTCCAGCAGGGCCTCCAGGCGGGCATCGGTGCTCATCGGGGGATTCGCTCCGGGGGGATGGGGAAGGTGGGGGAACGGACCAAACGGACCAAACGGGACGAGGGGGAAACCTAGCATTGGGGAAGCCGAGCGCCAAGCGAAAACATCGGGCTTGTGTTGGCGGCGGCGAGGGCGTATGATGTCGGGACATCCGAAGCGACCGGTGCATGCCGGCGGCAAGGGCACCAAGACAAGTCAGAAGAATTGCTCAAATCGCCATGAAAAACCCGACGACACGCGCCGTCTCCCCGCGCACCCCGGGGGGTGAAGCCCTTTCCCCGGCAAAGCTGCGGGCGATGGCGGCGATGGCGACGGAGGCGGCGTTGCTGGCGGGGCGGGAAGTATTCCTGCGGGGACGACCGGCTGACCGCGCCATGGGGGCGTTCGTGCGCGACCGGCGCAGCATCGGGGGGCGAGACCGGCGATTCGTCACCGAAACCGTGTTTTCGATGTTCCGCTGGTGGGGCTGGCTGCGACGGCTGCTGGCGTGTCCGGAAGCGGCC
>CAZBDL010000103.1:5145-9493 GCA_964490525.1 uncultured Victivallales bacterium
CCGCTGGTGGGGCTGGCTGCGACGGCTGCTGCCGTGTCCGGAAGCGGCCTTCTTCGCGGAGCCGGACGACGAGGCTGCCGTGGCGACCTCCGATCCGGTGGTGTTGGCGCGCCTGCTGCTGGCCGCGGCCCTGGCCGATGCCGACCTGGCCGACCCGCCGCCAGCGGCGTCCGCCTGGGCGGACCGCCTGCGCTTGCCGTTGGCTAGATTTGCGGAATTCGCCAGGATGAGCGACCCGGCCGGACGGGTGCGCCGGATCGTGTCCCTGATCGGCAGCCTTCCCGCCGAAGCCTTGCCCTTCCCGGACCTGGCCCCGCCATGGCTGCCGACGCTGCTGCCGGCGACGATCCCGCCCGGCACCTTCATCGAATGGGCGCAACGGCGTCCCCCGCTGTGGATCCGGGCATGCCCAGCCACGGGCGCCGAGGAGATCGCGGCCCTGCTCCGGACGCAGAACATCGTTGTCGAGCCTCATCCGCGCCTGCCGGGGGCGCTGGCGCTGCGCGGGGCGCGGGTCAACCTCTATGAGCTGCCGGCCTTTCGGGAGGGGCGCTTCGAGATCCAGGACGCCGCCTCCCAAGGCATCGGCCTGGCCTGCGCGCCCCGCCCCGGGGAACGTTGGTGGGACGCCTGCGCCGGCGGCGGCGGCAAGAGCCTGCAGCTCGGGGCGCTGATGCAGGGGCGCGGCCTGGTCCTGGCCACCGACATCCGCGCCTACAAGCTCGAGGAGCTGCGCCGTCGCGCCCGCCGCGCCGGCCTGCACAACCTGCGCGCCGAACCCTGGGATGGCAGTGGCATCAAGCGCCAGTGGGCCAAGGCGTTTGACGGCGTCCTGGTCGATGCCCCATGCAGCGGCGCCGGCACCTGGCGGCGCAATCCCGACGCCCGCTGGCGGGTCGGCCCCGACGACATCGCCGAACTCGCCGCGACCCAGCTCAGGATACTCACCCTGACCGCCCCCGCCGTCAAGCCCGGCGGACGCCTCGTCTACTCCACCTGCTCCGTCCTCGCCAAGGAAAATGCCGAGGTCGTCCAGGCCTTCCTCGCCGCCCACCCCGAGTTCAGCCTCGCCCCCTTCATCCATCCCCTGACCGGCGAGGCAACCGACGGCACCGTCCAGCTTCTCCCCTGGGATACCGACAACGATGCGATGTTCGCAGCCGTCCTGCAACGAGCCCCGGAACGCGACACCTGACCACGGAGCAGGCCATGGACTTGGCGGCATGGGGATTTGACGGCTGGCTTGAGCGGCGCTCCGCGCCCCTCCTGCAACCGGGGCGCAGCATGGCCCGCGTCACCGCCGTCGACCGGGATGCCTTTGTCATCCGTGACCTGGACGGCGAGGCCAACGCGGAACTCGCGGGAAAGTTCCGGCACGCCGTCGTGGACGCTGCCGACCTGCCCTGCGTCGGCGACTGGGTGTGCGTGCAGAGGCATGGCTCAGGCGGCCCCGCCATGATCCACGGCGTTGCCCCGCGGAAGACGCACCTGCAGCGCAAGACCCCCGGCCGGGACGTCAGGTTCCAGATGATCGCGGCGAACCTCGATGTCGCCTTCATTGTGCAGGCCTGCGACTACGACTTCAACCTGCCCCGGCTTGACCGGTACCTGGTCATGGCCCACGACGGGGGCATCGAGCCGCGGATCGTCCTGACCAAGACGGATCTGATTCCGCCCGAGCGGCTTGCCCAGGTTGTCGAACAAGTCAGGCAGAGGCGCGGATGCCCCAAGGTCCTCGCCCTCAGCAACACCACGGGCGCGGGGCTGGATGCGTTCCGCGCGCTGCTCCTGCCGGGCAGGACCTACTGCCTGCTGGGATCCTCGGGGGTCGGCAAGTCCACCCTCATCAACCGGCTGATCGGGCATGATGCGCTGGGCACCCGGGCCGTCAGCGCCACCGGGGAGGGCGTCCACACCACCTCCCGCCGCCAGCTGCTGCGGCTCGACCATGGCGCCATGCTGGTCGATACGCCGGGGATGCGGGAACTGGGTCTTCTCGGGACGGCCGAGGGGCTGGGCGACACGTTCGCCGAAATCGGCGCGAATGCCGCGGGTTGCCGCTTCGCGGACTGCACGCACACCGGGGAACCCGGGTGCGCCGTCCGCCGGGCGGTCGAGGACGGAAGCCTACCCCGGGACCGCTACGAAAGCTATCTCAAGCTCCGGCGGGAAACCGAATACCACGACCTCTCCCAGGTCGAGAAGCGGCGCAAGGACCGGTCGTTCGGCCGCTTCGTCAAGGCCGCCAAGAAAAGCCTCGGGGACTGAGGCCGATCGGCGGCGAAAGAATGCTGGCCGCGGCGAAACCGGCACGGCCTGCGACGACATTCGCGTCCCGTCGGGCGGGACACGGCACGCCAATGCGGAGATTGGCGTTCCCAGGCGGCACACCCCGGCTATGCATCGATTGCGGTACGGGGCTGGCGCTGTTCGAAGAGGGAGTAGACGATGGGGATGACGAGGAGGGTGATGAAGGTGGCGGAGGCGAGGCCGCCGATGACGACACGGGCCATGGGGGCCTGGGCCTCGCCGCCCTCGCCCCAGCCGAGTGCCAGGGGCAGCAGCCCGAGCATGGTGGTCAGGGAGGTCATGAGGATCGGGCGCAGGCGGCGACGGCCGGCCTCCTCGATCGCCGCACGCAACTCCAGGCCATCGCGCCGCCGCAGCAGGTTGGTGTGGTCGACGAGGAGGATGGCGTTGTTGACGACGATGCCGGCGAGCATGATGCAGCCGATGAAGGACTGGACGTTGAGGGTGGTGCGGGTGAGGAAAAGGGCGAGGACGACGCCGATGCCGGCCAAGGGCACGGCGAACATGACCACGAAGGGATCGCGCAGGGACTCGAACTGGCAGGCCATGACCATGTAGACCAGGACGATCGCCAGGATCAGGCTGAGGAAGAGCTCGCGATTGGCCTGCTGCTGGTCCTCGTAGTCACCGCTGAAGACGATGGCCAGCCCCGGGGGCACGGGCACCGACTGGAGGCGCTCGCGCAGCTCCGCGAAGATCGAGCCGAGGTCACGGTCGCCGACATTGCCGGCGACGGTGACGATGCGCTCCTGGTCCTTGCGCTCGATGATCACCGGCCCGCTGGCCGTCTCGACGCGCACGACATTGCGCAGCACCACCGTCTCGCCGCGCCGGTTAACCAGGTTCAGGTCGAGGATCTCGTCGAGCGGCAGGTGCTCCGCCTGGGTCGACTTCACCAGAATCTCGTATTCGTCGCCGTCCTCCCGGTACTGGCCCGCGCCGATGCCGCCGAGGACCGTCTCCAGAGCTTGCGCCACGTCGGTCACGGTCAGGCCCAGGTCGGCGGCCTTGTCGCGGTCGATCCACACCCGGCGCTCGGGCGCGCCCGGCTCGCGGCTGATGCGCACGTCGGTGATGCCCGCGATCCCGGCCATGGCATCGCGCACCACCACGGCCAAGGTGTCGACCGCGGCGAAGTCATGCCCGCGAATGTCGACCGTTGCCCGCTCGCCGCCGGCCGCGCCCATGCGGAAGATGAAGAGCCCCTGCCCGGAACGCGTCCGCACGACCATCCCGGGAATGCGCGCCAGCTTCTGCCGCAGCCCCCCGGCGATCTCCTCGCTGGAGCGCGTGCGCTCCCCCGACGGCTTCAATGCGATGCGGCTCTCGCCGGTATGCGATCCGGTCGACCGCCAAGGGCTGCCGCCCAGCGAGACGACCATGCTCTCCATCTCCGGCACCTCGCGCCTGACGATCTCCTCGATGACCCGGAACTGGCGCTCGACCGTCTCCAGGCTGCTGCCCGCCTGCATCTCGCCCTCGAGGCGGACCTCTCCCTCGTCGGTCGCCGGCATCAGCTCGGTGCCGACCAGGCGGGCCAGGGGAATGACCGCCACGACAGCCAGGACGACGGCAAGCCCGACGATGGCCCGATGCGCCAAGACCCAGTGGAGCAGGTTGCGATAGCCGTCCTCTAACATGCGCAGGAACCCCTCGCCGCGCGCCGTGGCGGCAGGCCCGGGATGGGCATCGGCGGCGGCCCGCAGCATGCGCGCGGCGAGCATCGGCACCAGGGTGACCGCCGCCGCCAAGGCGCAGAGCAGCGAGAAGCCGACGACCACGGAGAGCTGCTTGAACATGATCCCGGACATGCCGCGAACAAAGACCAGGGGCAGGAAGACGACTAGGGTAGTCAAGGTGCTGGCGACGATCGCCGAGGTCACCTCGCCCGCCCCGGCAACCGCCGCGTCCTGCGGCGACCGGTGCTCCGCCGTCCGCACCCGGACGATGTTCTCGAGCACGACGATGGAGTTGTCCACCAGCATGCCGATGCCCAGCGCCAGGCCGCCCAGCGTCATCAGGTGGAGCGTGTAGCCAC
>CAZBDL010000104.1:0-9408 GCA_964490525.1 uncultured Victivallales bacterium
GTCTCGCGCCGGTAGACGCCGGTGGTGTCGGACGGGCCGGCGCTGGTCGCCCTGTGCCGGGTGATGGCGGTGGGGATCGGCCTGACGGCCTCGCCGCTGGCCGTGGTCAATCCCCTGCTGCTGTCGGTCGTGCCGATGGTCTGGTTCTTCTACATCCTGGGCGTGGGCCTGGCGGCCGCGGGCGAGGCGCGGCAAGGGCGGGTGCGGGGACGGGGCGCCATCCTCATGACGCCGCTGGTTTGGCTGGCTTTTGCGGTCCTCTCGACCAGTCTGGAATGGCGCCTCGGAGGCTTGGCGCCGGGCCTGATGCTGGGCTATGCCGCCGCCGGTCTCGCCGCCCTCGTCGGCCTCCATGCCTGGCTGGTTCTGCGGGGACAGCCCGCCCCGGCAAAGGTCCAGACCACGATCGGTGGCCTGATCGCCGGGATGGTCTTCCTGCAGGCGTCTGGCTGCACCCTCCTCGGTGCCCCGCACAGCGGCATGCATGCCGCCGCCACCGTCCTGTTGCTCCTCTGGCTGCCCATCCGCCAGCTTGGACGCCGGTTTGCCGGGAGCTGAAGGCCGACGGAAAATCCCTGCCCCAGGCCGCGAGCCGTCAAGGCCCGGCGAGGCTCGCGCCTTTGAGGATGAGGTCGGCGGCGGCGGCGAGGGAGGGGCAGACGGCCATCGCACCGGGGAAATCACCATCTTGCCAGGGGCCTGGCGGGACGATCAGGCAGCGGAGGCCGGCCGCGACGGCGGAGCGCAGGCCGCGTTCGTTGTCCTCGATGGCCATGGCCTGGGCGGCAGGGACGCCGGCCTTGGCGAGAGCGGCGAGATAGGGATCGGGATGGGGCTTGCCGCGGACGACGTCGCCGGCCACCAGATGGAAGTCGAAGAGGGGGAGGAGGCCGGTCCGCCGGTGGATCAGGGCGAAATGCTCGGGGAAGGCGTTGGAGACGATGCCCATGACGGCCAGGTGTGGGCGCAGGCGGAGCAGGGCCTCGCGCACGCCCGGCAGGAGCAGGGCGGGGGCCTCGCCGATGAACCGGGCATGGAGGCGGTTGCGCAGGTCGCGCGCCGCCTCGACGCGATCCGGCGGGAGGCCGGCCTGCTCGGCAAGGATGAAGACGCTGCGGCCTTGGCGCAGGGAGATCTCCGCGAAGTCCGCCGGCGAAAGGTCGATGCCAAGGGTGGCCAAGGCCTCCTGGCTGGCCCGGCAGTAGAGGGGCTCCGTGTCGACCAGCACGCCGTCGTTGTCCAGGAGAAGGGCGGCAGGCAGGTCCGGCGACGGCATGCCCATCGCTCACATCTCCGCGACGCGTTCAGGGAAGAGGCAGGCGGCGGCGTGGTCGGGATCGTCCGGATCCGGCGCGAGGGGCGGCAGGGTCTGGCGGCAGGCCTCCACGGCGAGCGGACAGCGCGGATGGAAGGGGCAGCCCGGCGGTGGGGCGAGGGGGGAGGGCACGTCGCCCGGCAGGATGATGCGGCGGCGCCGGGTCGCCGCGTCGAGCGTCGGCACGGCCGACAGCAGGGCCCGGGTGTAGGGGTGGCGCGGATGGCCGCAGACCCGGGAGGATGGGCCGACCTCGACGATGTGGCCGAGGTACATCACCAGGATGCGGCGGCTGACGTGCTCGACCACCGCCAGGTCGTGGGCGATGAACAGGTAGGCCACGCCGGTTTGGCGCTGGATGTCGGCGAGCAAATTGATCATCTGCGCCTGGACGGAGACGTCGAGGGCCGAAACCGGCTCGTCGGCGATGATCAGGCGGGGGCTGACGGCAAGGGCGCGGGCGATGCCGATGCGCTGGCGCTGGCCGCCGCTGAACTGGTGCGGGTAGCGGTGCATGTGCTCGGGGCGCAGCCCGACCAGTTCGAGCAGCTCGCCGACCCGGCGCAGCCGGCCTGCGCGGTCGAGCGGCGTGTGGAAGGCGAGCACCTCGTCGAGCGTGCGGTGGATGGTCATCCGCGGATTCAACGAGCCGTACGGATCCTGGAAGATCATCTGCACGGTCCGGCGCAGGCGGCGCAGGCCCTCGCCCCGCAGCCCGGTGACGTCCTCGCCGTCGAGCAGGATGCGGCCCGAGGTTGGCCGCTCGAGGCGGATGATCGCCCGCCCCAGGGTGCTCTTGCCGCAGCCGCTCTCGCCGACCAGGCCGACGGTCTCCCCCGCCGCCAGGGAGAAGCTCACCCCGTCGACCGCCCGGACATGCCGCGCCGGGCGGAACCAGGAGTCGCGCAGCGCGTACCAGACGCGCACGTCGCTTACGTCGAGAAGTGGCATCGGCAATGGTGTCCTGTGCGAAGTTCGCGCCATTCCGGAACCGTGGTCTGGCAGCGTTCCCGGTCGGCCTCAGAGCGCCCGGCGGCCAGCGGGCAGCGGTCGATGAACCGGCAGCCCGGCGGATAGTTGGCGGGCGACGGCACCGTCCCGGGAATCGTCGTCAGGCGCTTGCCCGCGCGGCCCAGCTCCGGAACCGCCGAAAGCAGCGCCTGCGTGTACGGATGCAGCGGTTCCGCGAGCAAGGCCGCCGTCGTCGCCTGTTCCACCGTCTGCCCGGCGTACATCACAATCACCCGGGTGGCCATGTCAGCGACGATGCCGAGGTTGTGGGTGACGAGGATGACGGTCATGCCGGTCTCGTCGCGGAGCCGCCGGATGAGGTCGAGGATCTGGGCCTGGATGGTGACGTCGAGCGCGGTCGTCGGCTCGTCCGCCACCAGCAGTTCGGGATGGCTGGCCAGGGCCATGGCGATCATTACCCGCTGCTGCATGCCGCCGCTCAGCTCGTGGGGAAAGCAGCGCTGGCGGCGCTCGGGATCGGCGATGCCGACCTGGGCGAGCAGTTCGGGGATCTCCCGGGCCGGGTCGCCGCCGTCGCCGCGCAGGAGCACCGCCTCGGCGATCTGGTCGCCGACCCGGAAGACGGGATTGAGGGAGACGGACGGCTCCTGGAAGATGTAGGCGAGGCGGTGGCGGCGCAGCGCGCGCAGGTCGCGGGAGCCGAGGCGCAGGACATCCTGGCGCGCCCCGGCCTTGTCGATGAAGGTGATGCTGCCGCCGCGGTAGCGGGCAGGCGGCTCCGGCAGCAGGCGCCCGAGGGCCAGGCAGGTGACGCTCTTGCCGCAGCCACTTTCCCCGACCAGGGCGAGGATCTCGCCGCGCTCGACCACGAAGGAGACGCCGCTGACGGCCGACAGGGGGCGTCCGTCGACGACAAAGTCGATGTCCAAATCCTGGATCTCAACCAACGGCATGGGCGGATCGCATCGGTTTTTGGGGTTGAGACCGTAGCCCCGGATCATGGCCGGCATGGGCGGCGGGACCTGCCCGGGGCCCGGATTCACGGTCAGGGCGGCCTTGTTTCCCGGAGACGGGCACCGGCGTCCGGGCATCGATGGTTGGCGTCACCGGATAGAAGCCGAGGAGGCGGTGGCGCTCGATGATCCGGCGGATCTCCTCCTCGCGCTCTCGTGCAAAGGCCGCTTTCCGTTCCGCCAGCAGGCGGGCGGCGCGCTCGGCATGAAGCTCCGCGACGGGCCGCCATTCGCCGTCGGCCAGCCGATAGCCCGCCGCCTGGAAATGCCGTTCCTCAAGCTGACGCCGCCGTTCGACGACAAAGGCGCCGCGGCGCGACTCGAAGCCGGCCCGGAAGGCGGCGATCTCCTCCTCGGCCAGGTTGTGGGCGATGCCCTCGTTGAACAGGTAATGGTATTCCTCGGCGATGTCGCCCATGCGGTAGCGCTGCTGGTCGACCAGCACGAAGACCCAGTGCCCCCCCGCCTCAATGCCCTTGAACTCACCGGTCACGGTGCGGTTCTCGAGGGCGATCTGGAAGGTCACCCGCGCGCCCGGCTTGGCCGGGGTGAAGCGGCGGTTGATGGCGAGCACCTGTTCCGAGAAGGCGCGCGGCGAAAACTGCTCGCGAACCGCCGCCTGCAGGTCGCGCGAAACCTGGCGCTGCACGGCATCGACGGGAAGCGTTGGCGGTGGTGGCGGCAGTCCGCAGGTGAGGGCGTCGGCTGCCTGCCGAGACGTTTCGGCGAACGCCTCGGACTCGTTGAAGGCCGGCAAGGCGAGCAGATCCGCATCGAGCAGCCGTTGCTCGTTGCGGTAGGCCCGCACCGCCAGCCAGGCCGCCACCGCCAAAAAAGCCAGCGGCACGGCGGCCAGGATCATCGCGGGCAGGAGATGACGGTGCGGCGGACGGGCAGGCATCCTCGGCGTTCCTTTCGGGTCGTGGTGCGGGCGCTGTCCCTCGGAGCGACAGATCCGGCCAACGAGCCGTACAATAGCCTTGGGCAGTGAAAACCGCCATGAGGGAAAACCGGCATTCGGGCTGTTTACATTTTCCGACACAAGGACTATGTTAAGGGTTCAACTGAATGGTTGTCCCCGCACCCCCTTACCGGAGCCTTGCCAGACCATGGACGTCGCCATCACGGGCCGGGGATTGGTCACGCCGCTGGGCATCGGCCTGGCCGCCAATGAGGCCGCCCTCCGCGCCGGACGCTCCGGCATCGTCTTCATGCCCGAATGGCGCGACCGCGGCCTGGAGAGCCAGGTAGCCGGGGTGGCCGAGGAGAATCCGCCGTCGGCCCTGCTCGACGCGAAGAATTCCCGCTTCACCACGCCCAACGCCCGGATGGCGATGGCCGCCGCCGAGGAGGCCCTGGCCGAGGCCGGGCTGCCCATCGCCGAGGTCCGCGGGCGGCGCATCGCCGTCATCCTTGGCTCCGCCGGCAGCACCCATGCCCAGATCTACGAGGGGGGGCGGACGATCACGGAGAGTGGCCGCACGAAGAAGCTGACGCCCTTCACGGTGCCCCGGGTGATGGCCTCCTCGGCCGTCGCCAACCTCTCGCTGATCCTCGGGGTGACGGGGGAGAGCTACGACATCAGCTCCGCCTGCACCAGTGGGGCGCACGCGATCATGATTGCGGGGCGGATGATCGCCGCCGGGCTCTACGACCTGGTCATCACGGGCGGCACTGAGGAGGTGAATTGGCTGCTGGCCGGGGGCTTCGACGCGATGCGCGCCATCTCCCGCCGCTACAACGACACGCCCCACCTCGCCAGCCGCCCGTTCGACCGCGACCGCGACGGCTTCGTCATCGCCGCCGGCGCCGGCATCCTCGTCCTTGAGTCCCCGGCCCATGCCCGCGCCCGGGGCGCCCAGGTCCTGGCCCGCATCACGGGAGCGGGAGCGAACAGCAACGCCTCCGACATGGTCGTGCCGGTGGCCGAGTCCAATTGTGAGGTCATGGCCCTGGCCATCGCCGATGCCGGCCTGCGCCCCGCCGACATCAGCTACATCAACACCCACGGCACCAGCACCCCGACCGGCGATCCGGTTGAGCTTGAGGCCATCCGTCAGCTCTTCGGGCCCGCCGCCGGACAGGTCGCCATCAACAGCACCAAGTCCATGACTGGACACATGATCGGGGCCACCGGCGCCGTCGAGACCATCTTCTGCACCCAGATGATCCGCGGTGGCTTCATCTCCCCGAACGTCAACCTCGAGCATCCCGAGCCCGGCTGCGAGTGGGCCGACCTGCCCCGGGCATGCCGCACCGGCGTCGCCCTGCGCCATGCCCTGAGCAACAGCTTCGGCTTCGGCGGCACCAACGCCGCCCTGGTCATTTCCGCCCCCGAGTGAACCCGGCCAGGAATGCCCCTATTTGACCGTTGTGGTCGCGCCCTTGGGCTGGCGGACGCAGGTGCCGCCGCCGTCCGCCGGGCCATCCGGCGCCAGCCCGCAGGGTGAGCCGCAGGCCAGCCAAGGGGTGACGGCAAACCGGGCGGTGACGGTGCCGGTGTCCAGCAGGGTGACCGTGGTGGAGATGGCGTCGGCTTCGGCCACGGTGGCATGGCCGGCCGCTTCCCAGCCGACAAAACGATGGCCCACGGCCGCCGTGGCCAGGATGGGGATCGGCGTCTCGGTGGCGACCAGGTGGTCGCCTGCGGCTGGCGTGGTGATGCCGCCGTCCGCCGGCTCGGCCGCCACGCTCAGGATGGCGTTTTCGGGAATGACGGCGAAGGTGGCGGTGATCGCGGCTGGCCCCGTGAGGGCGGCATGGGTGGCGGCGTCCGCGGGGTCCGTGAGGGTCGCCGCCCCGCTGGCCAGCCAGCCAGCGAAGTATTGGCCGGCGATGGGGGTGGCGACGATGGCTTGGCTGGCGGCGACCGTATGGACGCCGGCGGCGGGCAGGGTGGCCCCGGCCCCCGGGGGATCGACGGCCATGACCAGGCGATATTGGGCCAGGCCGCTGACAAAGGCCGCCCACGCGGTGTCGAAGAAGTTTGGCTCGCCGGTGGCGAAGGCGATGGTCGAGTCGCCATTGGCGGTGTCGTTCGGATGCGAGTCGCCGGTGGCGCCGCCGTACTCCGTCCGCAGCATGTTGGCCCGCGCACCGCTGTCGTCCGCATTCGCCAGCAGGTCGAACCAGTCGTAGACCGCGACGTTGTGCAGGCCGGTGCGGGCCACATACCCGGGCAGCCAGGTGCCGGTCAGCCAAAGATTGAAGGCTCGGGCGCGGTCTGCCGTCACCAGGGTTGCCTCGGCCAGGCATTCCGGCGGCGCCGTGACCGGGATGAACAGGGTCTCCGGATGGGCGGCGAAGATGTCTTCGAGCGCCTGATAGGCCACCCCGCTGTGGTCATAGGCGTTCCCCGGGCCGTCGGGATGGCGGTACACGGCCCGGTAGTTGGCCAGGCTGCGGGTGTCTGCGAAGGGATCGCCGGGCTCCACCCCGTCTTCGCCGAGGTGGCTGTTCGGGAAGCAGCTCTTGAACATCACCACGCGGTTTCCGCCGGTGGCGCAGCCGTGGCTCGCAATGCCGCCCAGATAGTCGTTGAACCAAGGCAGCCAATGGTGCATGTCGGTGGCTTCGCCGGGCGTGTCCGCCAGGCTGTCCGGGCGCCCGGCGTCGGGGGCGACGTCGGTGCCGTAGGTGATCTCGTGGACCTCGTCGATCGCCGCCTTGGCCGTCAGGGCATCGCGCAGGCTGTGGTCCAGCCAGTTTTGCCCGCAGGAATGGTGGATGAAGAGCAGGTGGTCCTGGGCCGGCAGCGATGCGGCGAGGGCAAGCAGGACGGCGAGGGCGAACGGTGTTTTCACGGGCAAATCCTCCTCCCGGTGAAGATGCAGGCATGCCGGTTGAGCCGTGCGAAGCGCATCGCCGTGATCTCATGGCCATCGCGCCTGCGAGCGCAACCATGGCCATGCCGGCGTCTCAAGAGTATACCGGAAAACATCTGCCGGGTCAAGCACGCGGGTTGATTGCACGTACCTGGCGTTAACCCGACGGTGAGGTGATGAATAAGGGCGTCCCGCCCCCCGTTCGTGCCGGTTGCAACCGGGGGGCACGGATGTATAGTAGCCGTCCACCTGCCTGGCGACGGGATTGGCCCGGCGCGGGGCGGCACGAGCACGAGCGGAGCGGGCATGAGGATCCTGGTGGTCAATGGACCGAACCTGCAGTTGCTGGGTACCCGGCAGCCAGAGGTCTACGGCGCGACGACGCTGGCCGACGTCGAGGCCGACCTGCGCCGGATTGCCGCCGAGCTGGGGGTCGAGGTCGCCTTCCTCCAGAGCAATCACGAAGGGGAGCTGGTGGACGGCATCGGCGGGGCGCCGGCGGCCGGTTTCGCCGGCATCGTGATCAATCCCGCCGCGTATGGCCACACCAGCATCGCCCTGCGCGACGCGCTGGCGGCGGCCGCCCTGCCCGCCATCGAGATCCACATCAGCAACATCCACCGCCGGGAGGAGTTCCGCCACCGGACGCTGACCGCTGCCGTCTGCCTCGGGCAGGTCTGCGGGCTCGGGGTCCGGGGCTATGGCTGGGCCCTGCGGGCGCTGGTCGAGGTATTGCGAGATTCGCCAACCCAAGGAGCGAAGGAACGCCGATGAAAATCGACGAAATCAAGACCATCGTCCAGATGATGTCCGAGCACGACCTGACGGAGTTCAAGATTGAGGCGGAGGAGATGATCCTGTGCCTCCGCCGCGGCAGCCAGCGCGAAGGCGCTTTGCCGATGGTGCAGATGGCCGCTCCGGCCCCGCTGCCCGCTGCCGCCCCGGCCCCGGCGGCCGCCGCCCCGGCCCCCGCCCCCGCCGCCAAGCCGCGGAACACCATCGACGCGCCGATCGTCGGCACCTTCTACCGCGCTGCCTCGCCGGATTCCCCGGCTTTCGCCAAGGTCGGCGACACCGTCACCCCGGAGACCGTCGTCTGCATCATCGAGGCGATGAAGGTCATGAACGAGATCAAGGCGGAGAAGAGCGGGGTGGTCAAGGAGGTGCTGGTGGAGAACGCCCAGCCGGTGGAGTTCGGCCAGCCCTTGTTCGTCATCGAGTAATCCGACCGGAAAGCGCCGCCATGTTCAACCGTATCCTGATCGCCAACCGGGGCGAGATCGCCCTCCGCATCGTCCGCGCCTGCAAGGAGATGGGCATCCAGTCGGTGGTCGTCTACTCAAAAGCCGACGAGCACAGCCTCCCCGTGCAGCTGGCCGACCAGGCGGTGTGCATCGGCCCGGCCCCGTCCGTCAACAGCTATCTGCTCATCCCCCAGATCATCAGCGCGGCTGAGGTCTGCGACGTCGACGCGATCCACCCGGGCTATGGCTTCCTGGCCGAGAATGCGCACTTCGCGGAGATCTGCGAGAGCTGCAACATCGCCTTCATCGGGCCGCCGCCCTCGGCGATCAAGTCGATGGGCGACAAGGCGATGGCGCGCGAGACGATGATTGCGGCGGGGGTGCCGGTGACCCCCGGGAGCGACGGCGAGATCACCGAGGAGCAGGAGGCGCGCACGCTGGCGCGCAAGTTGGGCTTCCCGGTGATCGTCAAGGCGTCCGCCGGCGGCGGCGGGCGGGGCATGCGCGTGGCCCACAACGAGGCCAGCCTGGTGCAGGGCTTCCATGCCGCGCGCACGGAGGCCGAGCGGGCCTTCGGCAACGGCGCGGTGTACGTCGAGAAGTACCTGGAGAATCCGCGCCACATCGAGTTCCAGATCCTCGCCGACCATCACGGGGCGGTGGTCCATCTCGGCGAGCGCGACTGCTCCATCCAGCGTCGCCACCAGAAGCTGATCGAGGAGTCGCCGTCGCCGGCGCTGACCCCAGACCTGCGCCGCCGCATGGGCGAGGCGGCGGTGCGCGCCGCCAAGGCCGCCAAGTACCGCAACGCCGGCACGATCGAGTTCCTCCTTGACCGGACCGGGCACTTCTACTTCATGGAGATGAACACGCGCATCCAGGTCGAGCACCCCGTGACCGAGGCGGTGACCGGCATCGACCTGATCCGGCAGCAGATCCTCGTTGCCAGCGGCGAGAAGCTGCCCTTCCGCCAGAAGGACATCGCCTTTCGCGGCCATGCCATCGAGGTGCGCGTCAACGCCGAGGACCCCCATCGCAAT
>CAZBDL010000105.1:0-9395 GCA_964490525.1 uncultured Victivallales bacterium
CGGCCGATGCCGTGCCGGCGCAGGCGGTTCACGGCGCGGCGGATGGGGGCGGGCACGTGGCGGCCGAGGCGGCGGCGGAATTCCGGCTGGAAGGACTGGACGCCGAGGCTGACGCGGTTGATGCCGGCGGCGGCGAGGGTTTCCGCCTTCTCGTCGTCGAGGCTCTCGGGGTTGCATTCGATGCTGGCCTCGACGCCGGGGGCGAAGTGGAAATGCTGGTGCAGCGTCGCGAGAAGGATGCGCAACCGCCTGGCGTCGAGATGGGTCGGGGTGCCGCCGCCCAGGTAGAGCGTCCGCAACGGCCCGGCCTGGGCGGCGGCGGCGAGGCATTGCGCGGCGAGGTGCCGGAGGTAGTGGTCGATGGTCGCCGGGCTGGCGTCGGCCTCCGAGTAGAAGGCGCAGTAGGCGCACTTGCGGCGGCAGAAGGGCACATGCACGTAGAGGTGTGCGGTCATGGCCTCTCCTCCTCGTGGGGCAGCCGGAAGGGCTGGGCGACGTCCTGGCGGAGCCGTTCGCGGCGCATCTCCTCGCGGTGTTCCCCGAGCAGCGCCAGGCCGAGCTGGATCATGTCGGCATAAGCTTCGGCGGTAAGCCCTTGCGCCTGTCCAGGCCGGGGGCGCCCGTGCTCCGGGCCCCGGGGTGCGCTCCGGAAGCGAAGGTCGTCAACGGGGTAGGTCGTCGGCATCGCGCAGCCTCCGGAGGATGTCGGCATTGCCAAACCGCAGGCAGAAGTCGGAGAACTCGCTGGAGCCGACCTTCACGCCGTCCCGCCGGATGAGGTCGAGCGCATCCTGGAAGTCCTTGGCGTTCCGGGAGTTCGCGCCATGCTTCAGTGCGTGGAGCTTCATCGCCAGCAGATGGCGCGGCACGGGAATGACCAGAATCAGCCCGGCGAGGTCGCGGCGGGCCCCTTGGGCGGCGATCTGGGCGTAGGTTTCCCCGGGGCAGAACAGGCAGTCGATGTCCGGCAACGTCTTCCCGCCGGTTGCCTGGTAACGGGCGAAAAGCTCATTCTGGAAGACCTTGCGATAGCCGACGGACTCGATGGCCGCCTGGAAGCCGGGGCCATCGTCATCGGTAATCATGACGTCAAAGTCGATGGTTTGCCGAACAATGCCATGGGCGTTGAGGGCCCAGCCCCCGACCAGGATGGGGACGATGCCCTTCGCGGCGAGCGCCTCGCCCGCCAGGCGCAGGATGTCCGGGAAGCTCATGGCCGGCTCCGCGTGGCGACCGTCTCGCGCAGGGCGGCGACGACCTGGTCCTGGTCGGCGTCGGACAGGCCCGGGAACATGGGCAGGGAGAGGATCTCGGCATAGGCGGCCTCGGCCACGGGACAGAGCCCCGGCCCGGTGCCGAAGCGCTCCCGGTAGAAGGGATGGAGATGGACGGGGACATAGTGGACGTTGACGCCGATGCCGTGTCCGCGAAGTTCGCGGAAGACACGGTCGCGCTCCGGGACGCGCACGACGTAGAGATGGTAGGCGTGCCGGACCTCCGGGGCGACGGCGAGTGGACGGGTGGCGGGGGCGTCGGCGAAGGCCGCGTCGTAGCGGGCGGCGAGCTGGCGGCGGCGGTCGAGCCAGGCGGGCAGCTTGGCCAATTGGCTGAGGCCGAGCGCGCACTGGAAGTCGGTGAGGCGGTAGTTCCAGCCGAGCGAGGTCATCTCGTAGAACCAGGCGCCCTGGGCTTCGCGCTGGCGGTAGTCGGTGGCGATGCCATGGTTGCGGAAGCGGCGCATGGCGGCGGCCAGGTCGGCGCGGGCGGTGACGACCATGCCGCCCTCGCCGGTGGTCAGGTGCTTGACGGGATGGAAGCTGAAGCAGGTCAGGTCGGCGAGCGTGCCGACCCGCTGGCCCCGGCGCTCGGCGCCGAGGGCGTGGCAGCCGTCCGCGATCAGCGTCAGGCCGTGCGCCGTGCACAGCTCGCGCAGGGCGGCGTAGTCACAGGGCTGCCCGGCATAGTCCACGGCGACGATCGCCTTGGTGCGCGGCGTGACCTTGGCCGCCGCCAAGGACGGGTCGAGCAGCAGGGTGTCCGCCTGCACATCGGCGAAAACCGGCGTGCCGCCCGCGTAGACGACGGCATTGGCGCTGGCGGCGAAGGTCATGCAGGGGACGATGACCTCGTCGCCGGGGCCGATGCCGGCGGCGACGACCGCCGCATGCAGGGCCGCCGTGCCGCTGTTCACGGCGACCCCCTCGGCCGCCCCCGTGAACCCGGCGATCGCCGCCTCGAACGCCGCCACCTGCGGGCCGGTGGTCAGGTAGTCCGAGCGCAGCGTCTCGACCACCGCCCGGATGTCGTCCTCGTCGATCTGCTGCCGCCCATAGGGAATCATCGCCGGAGCCTCCATGCTGGCCCTCAATATCCCGTGCCGCTCGGCAAAGTCAACCGATGAGGGTGGCCAGGCGGTCGACAATCGCCTTCATCGAGCCGGGACGATCCTCCTTGCGCTTGGCCATGCACTGCTCGACGATCATCCTGTCGAAGGCCTCCGGAATGTCCGCGCGGAATTCGCGGATCGGCACCGGGGGCACTTCGTGGTGCAGCCGGTACAGCTCCTGGGAGGTCTCCGCCACGAACGGGGGTGAGCCGGTCACCAGGTGGTAGACCGTGGCCCCGTAGGAGTAGACGTCCGCCGCCACGGTGGCGGATTCGCCCTCGAAGATCTCCGGCGCCATGTAGATGGGGGTGCCGACGACGAAGCCGTCGCGGGTCATCTGCAGCGACTCGGCGCGACGGGCGATGCCGAAGTCGATGATCTTCGGGCCCTTGGTGCGGGTGTCGTAGAGGATGTTCTTGAGCTTGATGTCGCGGTGCAGGATGTGGTGGCCATGCATCTCCGCGATGGCCGAGGCGATGCCGCCGGCGACAAACAGGCAGGTGCGGGGCGGGATCTTGCCCCGGACGATGAGGAACTCCTCGAGGTCGACCCCCTCGATGTACTCCATGACCAGGTAGGGCACGCCATGATGCATGCCCTTGTCGACGAAGGCGCGGATGTGCGGATGGTGAAGCCGCTCCATGATCGCGATCTCGTTCTGGAAGCGTGCCACGACATCGGTGAACTCGGCGGCGTGGCGCGCGAGGATCTTCAGGCAGTAGATCTGCTTCTCCTTGACGCAGTTGACCTTGTAGATCAGGGAGGAGTGCCCCAGGGCCAGGGTGTCGGTGATCACGAAGCCCCCGATCCGGTCGCCGATGTAGGGCATCTCGCCGCGCAGGGAGCGGTGGTCGTGCTCGGACGGGGTCGATGAGGTCGTCAGCCGGTCAGCATAGCGGGCGAGGTGTAGCTTGATGCGGGTGACCAGCTCCCGCGGGCTGAACGGCTTGGCCAGGAAGTCGTCCGCCCCCGACTCCAGCAGCCGCGCCTGGATGTCCTCGATGTCGTACCCGGAGATGAGCAGCACCGGCGCCTCGGCATTGGCCAGCTTGGCCTTGTGGCAGAGGTCGAAGCCGTTGATGCCCGGCAGGAGCAGGTCGATGACGACGAGGTCGAAGTCATGGGCGTCCCCGCCCAGGCGCCGGGCGATGAACTCCTCGGCATTCGGGTACAGCTCGAGGTGGGTGAACCCGGCCATGGCGAGTGTCTTGCGGATCAAGTTGGCCACGGCCTGGTCGTCGTCCACGACGCATATCCGCATATGCTCGGGAGCTACGATCTCGGTGGTCTTGCCGGAGTTTTTCATCGCCCGCCAAGTCCCCTTGCCGCCGCCCGTGCCTCGCACTCCACCCGTAGCTTCCATTATACCTGTTTGCCGGTGGAAATGCAAGGGCAGACGTCGCGGGTCAAGGACATAACCTGTTGACCCAACGGGGATTGGCAAGGGCCATGAAAAAACACCATATCTTGTGCCTTTTCCGCTTGCCATCCACATCATCCTGTGGTATCATAGGCGTGGCGAGGGTTCAGGCAAGGCACACCACCCACCTTTCCTGACGGGGTTGCCCGAGGGCGCCTGGCGTAAGGGTTTGTCTGTCTTCAACATAAGGGGAGTTGCATCATGTCCGTGCTGCCGTTCCGGCAAGTCCGCAAGCGCGATGGGCGCCTGGTCCCGTTTGATCCCGAGCGCATTCGCCTGGCGGCGGAGAAGGCGCTGAAGGCCGCCGGCATCGACCAGGCGAAGCTGCCGCAGACGATTTGCCAGGATGTCCTCAAGGCGCTGCGCGACGCGAATGTCGGGGCGGACGGGGCGCCGGACATCGAGCAGATCCAGGACCTGGTCGAGCAGGCCTTCATCAAGCGCGGGCTGTCCAAGGCGGCCAAGCTCTACATTCTCTACCGGGCCCAGCATGACAAGCTGCGCACCGGCAAGCAGCTGATGATGGACGTGCAGGACCTGGTCAACTCCTACATCAGCAACGACGACTGGCGGGTCAACGAGAACTCGAACGCCGGCTATTCCTACGCCAGCCTGCTCAACCACGTCAGCGGCTCGGTGATCGCCAACTACACCCTCTCCAACATCTATCCCCAGGAGATCGCCGAGGCCCACCGCGAAGGCGACTTCCATCTCCACGACCTCTCCTGCGGCATCGTCGGCTACTGCGCCGGCTGGAGCCTGCGCCAGCTCCTCAACGAGGGCTTCCGCGGACGCAGCGGGCGCGCCAGCGCCGGACCCGCGCGGCACTTCGACACCGCCCTCGGCCAGATCGTCAACTTCATGTGCACCCTGCAGACCGAGTGGGCCGGGGCCCAGGCCTTCAGCTCGATCGACACCCTGCTCGCGCCCTTCGTCCGCGCGGACCAGCTGGGCTATGACGAGGTTCGCCAGAACCTCCAGCAGTTCGTCTTCGGCCTGAACATCGCCAGCCGCTGGGGCCAGACTCCCTTCACCAACCTGACCTTCGACTGGGTCGTCCCCGAGGACCTGCGCGACCAGCCCGTGGTCATCGGCGGCAAGGTCCAGGAGGGGTGCTACTACCGCGACTACCAGCCCGAGATGGACATCATCAACCGCGCCTTCCTCGACGTCATGGCGGCGGGCGACCGCGACGGCCGCATCTTCACCTTCCCGATCCCGACCTACAACATCACCAAGGACTTCGACTGGGAGAGCCCGAACGCGCGCCGCCTCTTCGAGGTCACCGGCAAGTATGGCATCCCCTACTTCCAGAACTTCATCAACAGCGACCTGAGCCCGGGCGATGTGCGCAGCATGTGCTGCCGCCTGCAGATGGACATGCGCGAGCTGCGCAACAAGACCGGCGGCCTCTTCGGCGCTGGCGAGCAGACCGGCTCGATCGGCGTCGTCACCATCAACCTCCCGCGCATCGGTTACCTCGCCAAGAGCCGCAAGGAGTTCTTCGCCCGCCTCGGCAACCTCATGGACATGGGCAAGGAGTCCCTGGAGATCAAGCGCAAGGTCGTGCAGCGGCATCTCGACGGCGACCTGCTGCCGTACACCAAGACCTACCTGGGCACGCTGAAGAACCACTTCAGCACCATCGGCCTGGTGGGCATGAACGAGGCATGCCTGAACTTCCTCGGCTGCTCGATCGCCGACGCCGAGGGCCAGTCCTTCGGCAGCGAAGTCCTCGACTTCATGCGCGAGCGCATCGCCGGCTACCAGGCCGCGACCGGCCACATCTACAACCTCGAGGCGACGCCCGCCGAGGGCACCAGCTACCGCCTCGCCCGCATCGACCGGCGCAAGTACCCGGAGATCATCGCCGCCGGCGATTCCCATCCCTACTACACGAACTCCACCTGGCTGCCGGTCGGCTACACCGACGACCTCTTCGAGTCCCTCGACCTGCAGGCCCCCCTCCAGGCGAAGTACACCGGCGGCACCGTCTTCCATGCCTTCCTCGGCGAGCGCGTCGAGGATCCCGCCCAGGTCGCCGCCCTGGTCCGCCGCGTCGCCGAGAACTACCGCATCCCCTATTTCACCATCACCCCCACGTTCAGCGTCTGTCCGGTCCATGGCTACATCGTCGGCGAGCATCCGGAATGCCCGCTCGACGGCACCGACGAGGTCCATGGACAGCTCAAGATCATGAGCGCCTAGCACCGTCAGGAGTCCGTTTCACACATCCCCAGGGGGATGATTCGGGAAGATCGTCTCAAAAACCGGAATCCGGCGCTGTTGTGCCACCTGCGGCCCGGAGACCCAGCAACCAGGAAAGGAGCCGTGCGAGATGGCAAAGTGCAGCATGAAGACGGAGGTCTACAGCAGGGTGTGTGGGTATCATCGGCCGGTCAGCAACTGGAACCAGGGCAAGAAGGAAGAGTTCAAGGACCGCAAGGAATTCGAGACCGCTGACCGGGTCAAGACCAAGGTGGCCTGACCATCCGTCAACCATCCTCCTGCCAGGCGCGCGGCAGGAGGATTTCCATTTCCGGGGGGAGCGGCCCGATTCCCCGACCAGCAGCATGGACGGACGATGGACATCCGCGGACTGACCAGGTTCTCGTTGATCGACTACCCCGGCAGGATCGCCTGCGTCGCCTTCGTCGCGGGGTGCAACTTCCGCTGTCCCTTCTGCCAGAATCCGACCCTGGTCCTGCGTCCCGAGACGCAGCCGCCGATCTCCCCCGACGACCTTTACGCCTTCCTTGCCCGCCGACAGGGCAAGCTCGACGCGGTGGTCTTCAGCGGCGGCGAGCCCACCCTCTACGACGACTTGCCGGAGGTTGCGGCCGCCTGCCGGGAACGCGGCTTCCTGGTCAAGGTCGACACCAACGGGGCCCGTCCAGCGTTGCTTCGGCGCATGCTCCAGGACGGCCTGCCCGATGCCGTTGCGATCGACTACAAGGCCCCGGCCCGGGCCTATGCCGAGTTGGCGGGCTGTGCGCTGCCGGGCCTGGCCGAGGCCGTCGCCGAGACCATCCGCCTCTCCCTGGGCGCCGGGATCCTGCTTGACGTGCGCACCACCGTGCACCGCGACCTTCTCTCCGCCAATGATTTGCGGCAGATGCGCCAGGAGCTCGACGACCTTGGGGTGAGGTGCTGGACGCTCCAGCAGTTCCACCCGGTCGAGACCCTCGACCCGGCGCTTGCCGGGCGCCCCACCTATGGCGACGCGGAACTGGCCGAGATGGCCACCGACCTTGGCGGTCAGACGAAGGTCCGCGGCCTGCATTGAGCATCCCGGCGGGGCGGACGAACGGACGGGGGCCGCGGTTCCCCCTAGCCCTGCCGGCGCTGGCGGCTGCGGGCGAGCACCCTCAGGCGCAAGGCGTTGAGGCGGATGAAGCCTTCGGCGTCGTGCTGGTCGTAGACGGCGTCCTCCTCGAAGGTCACCAGCTCCGGATCGTACAGGCTGTACTCGGAGCGGCGCCCGGCGATGCGGCAGTTGCCCTTGAAGAGCCGGACGCGCACCTCGCCGGTGACGAACTCCTGGCTCTTGGTGATCGCCGCCTGCAGCATTTCGCGCTCCGGCGCATACCAGAAGCCGTTGTAGACCAGCTTGGCGTAGGTCGGGATCCAGCCGTCGCGCAGGTGCATCACCTCGCGGTCGAGGGTGATGCTCTCCATTGCCCGGTGCGCGGCATGGAGGATCGTCCCGCCGGGCGTCTCGTAGATGCCTCGCGACTTCATGCCGACATAGCGGTTCTCGACGATGTCGATGCGCCCGACGCCGTGCTTCGCGCCCAGGCGGTTCAGCGCCAGCATGACCTCGAGCGGGCCCATCGCCTGGCCGTTGACCGCCACCGGCACGCCCCGCGCGAAGGCGATGGTCGCCTCCTCGGGCTCGTCCGGGGTCTGCGCCAGCGGCCGCGTCATCACCGCCAGGTCCTCCGGCGGCGCGTTCCAGGGATCCTCGAGGATGCCTCCCTCGAAGCTGATGTGCAGCAGGTTGCGGTCCATGCTGTAGGGCTTCGCCGCCGTCACCGACACCGGGATCGCATGCTCCTTGGCATAGGCGATCAGGTCGCTCCGCGACTTGAAGTCCCACTCCCGCCACGGCGCGATCACCTTGATGTCCGGCTGCAGCGCATACGCCGTCAGCTCGAACCGCACCTGGTCGTTGCCCTTGCCCGTCGCCCCGTGGCAGATCGCGTCCGCCCCCTCCAGGCGCGCGATGTCGATCAGGTGCCGCGCAATCAGCGGCCGCGCGATCGAGGTGCCGAGCAGGTAGCTGCCCTCGTAGACGGCGTTGGCCTGCATCATCGGGAAGATGAAGTCGCGGCAGAACTCCTCGCGCACGTCGCGGATGTGGCACTTGCTCGCCCCCGTCCGGATCGCCTTCTCCTCCAGCCCGTCCAGCTCCTCCTCCTGCCCCAGGTCCGCGCAGAAGCCGATGACCTCCGCCTGGTACGTCTCCTTCACCCAGCGCACGATCACCGACGTGTCCAGCCCGCCCGAATATGCCACGACCACCTTCATGGGAAGCCACTCCTTCGCGGAATTGTCGATTGGAAGCGGACTACCATATCCCGCCCCGGACAAAGCGCAAACTTGCCGCCTTCCGGGTTTCGCCCGCCGGAAGTCGGCCTACAGGTGTCCCTTGGTGGAGGGGATGCGGCCGGCGGCGCGGGGCTCGGCGGCGACCGCCTGGTCGAGGGCCTTGGCGAAGCCCTTGAAGATGGCCTCGACGACGTGGTGGACCTCCTCGCCGGCCAGCAGCCGGATGTGCAGGGTCATGCCCGCCTGGTTGGCCAGCGCCTGGAAAAACTCCCGGAAGAGCCGGGCGTCGATGTCCTTGACCCGGTCGGCGGGCGCGGCGACCTCGTAGGCCAGGCAGGGGCGTCCGGAAAGATCCAGGGAGACCAGGGCGAGGGCCTCGTCCATGGGCAGGGCACACCAGCCGTAGCGGCGGATGCCCGCCTTGTCGCCGAGGGCCTCGCGCAGGGCCTGGCCTAGCACCAGGCCGAGGTCCTCCATGGTGTGGTGGGCGTCCACCTCGAGGTCGCCCTTGGCGACGACGTCGAGGTCGAAGAAGCCATGCCGCGCAAACAGCTCCAGCATGTGGTCCATGAAAGGGATGCCGGTGTCGATCCGGCCCGTGCCGCCGCCGTCCAGCCCGAGGCTCAGGCGGATCTCGGTCTCGCGGGTCTTGCGCTCGACGGTGGCGCGGCGGCCGGACTTCGGCTTCAGACGGGTGGCCATTTCCTAGTCTCCCCATGGTTGGCTAAGTGCTTTGGGTCATAAGTTCAGTGACGTATGTGCGGCTCGTGCTCGTGCTCGACGCCCGTTCTTTCGCCCCTTCAGGGCTCTGGCCATGTGGGTGATATGTCTTCCCCAGGGCTCACGCCCTGGGCTAAATCTGTCGCCCCTTCGGGGCTACCCCATCGCCCCTTCGGGCTTGTCCTCGTCCTCGTCCTCGTCCTCGTGCTCGGGTCACTGGTCACTGGTCACTGGCGTCGTCCTCGTCCTCGGTTTGGTTCTTCGGGAGACAGAGGTTCGCCCGCGGGAGCGGGCTCCTACGTTGCACGGGGCTTCGCG